>CAZVRZ010000011.1:0-61570 GCA_964629965.1 uncultured Anaerolineaceae bacterium | reverse complement strand
TGCGCTGCTGCTGTCCGCCGGAAAGCTCGCTGGGCCGGTGATTGACCCGGTCTCCCAGTCCTACCGATTCCAGCGCCTTCCGAGCGCGTTCTTTGCGCCCGCGGACGATCCCGGCGTAACGCAGCGGCAGTTCTACATTGATCAGGGCCTTAGAGCGCGGCAGCAAATTAAAGCTTTGAAAGATGAAACCTACCTTGCGGTTGCGCACCTGCGCCAGGCGGTCATCCGACAGTTTCGAGACAAGTTCCCCATCCAGGTAATATTCACCATTCGAGGGCCTATCCAGGCAGCCGAGGATATTCATCAGAGTCGATTTACCCGACCCCGAAGGGCCCATAATAGAAATCACTTCACCACGCCCTATGGTGAAAGAAACGTCGCACAGTGCATGCACATCTACCTCGCCCATGCGATATGTTTTGGTCAGATTCCTGGCCGTGATAACGGCTTGAGGATCCAGGTCCGGCGCAGCCAGATCTGAGCCGGCCTTTTCTACCCCGGCTTTTTTGATCCACTTGCTCATCGCATGCCCTCCATGAACATGAATGGATCGTCTTTAGCGATCAGGTCGCCTTCCTGTAACTGCTCGGAAATAACCTCGCTGGCAATGTCCGAAGAAACACCAATTTGAATGGTTATTTCTTCGTAGGTGATTTTCTCGCCATCCTGATGCGCCAGGTAGACAAAATGTCGCCCATTTCGTTCTTGGAGGACCCGGTTGGGCAGTTGCAAAACATCTTTCTCGTAAGCTACCTGGATATTTGCCACAGCCGTCATGCCGGGTTTCACCGCTGCGTCCGGGTCAAGGAGTTGGACGGTCACAACGAAATAAACCACGCCTTGTTCCGAACTTCCTACCTGGCCTAGCTCTACAACCTCTCCCCGGTATTCCTGGTCCAAGATCGCATCCAGCGTCACGCTCACCGGCTGCCCAATCCGAACCTGATGCAAATCCATTTCCGATACCTGCAGGTCGATAAACAACCTCGTCAAGTCGTCGATGCGGAAAGCTTTTTGCCCGGGATTGACCATGTCTCCCGGCAGCACATCTACTTCGGTTACACTGCCGGCAAAAGGTGCCGTTACCTGCGATTGCGCCAACGTGGCCTGCGCCAGGGTGATCCGAGTTTGGGCGATCGTAATATCATCCTCGTCCGGGCCGTCTTTCAGATCAGCCAGGGCTTCTTCAAAATCCTCAATCTTTGCCTTAGCCAGAGCGATCGTTGCTTCTGAAGGTGAGGTGAAATCGGTCAGTTTTTTCTGAGCCGCATCGAAATTCGCCTGAGCCAGGGCCAAGTCGGCGTTGTACTGGGCGATTTCTTCTTCCGTCCAATCGGCAAGGTACCAGTTCAAAATCGCCAGTTTCCGATTTCGATTCAACTTGGCTCCTTCCAGGTCGCTCAAGGCCTGCGCCTTCTCAGGATCTTCGGTGGGGTCGCCGCTCGTATCATCATATCTTCCTTGTAAATGATCGACATGCTCCTGGGCAAGCAGGTAATCGGCCCGGGCTGCATTAACTTGCGACTGGTTACCCCGATCATACTTCAGGCGATCCACATCATTCTGAGCATCTTCCAATGCTTCCTGGGCATCTAGCACAGCTTTTTCTGCCTCGGCAATTGCCACCTGAGAAGGATTCGACAGGTCATCCAGAGTCTGTCTGGCATTCTCCAGGTCTTCTTCCATCTGGGCAATCTGCAGCGGTTCGGTGTCATACAAGTTATCCAGGTTGTTTTGCGCATTGATCAAATCCACCTGGGCCTGTAATATCGTTTGCGAAAGAGAAGTCTGATCCAGCGAGGCCAATACCTCATCTGCCTTGACAACCTGCCCAGGGCGAGCATTCACCAGGCCTACTTTGCCGCTGGTCTCCCAAGAAATAATCGCGTTCTGAGCTGAACGCACTGTACCGGTTGCTCCGATCATAACGGTTAACGGACCGCGTTCTAGCTTAACAAGATCATTTTTCGTGATGCCCTGGGCTGTTCCAGATGAACCAACGCCCTGGCATCCCACAAGCATACTCGCGATCAATAAAATTGATATACCAATTACCCTTCGCTTCATACAACAATACTCCTTTTCAACAGGCAGAATTAAATCATCTGCCAACCTTACAATGCAGGTCCAGAGCACCTGTCTACCGGAATATACTTCATTATCAGGATCTTGACTATGGTTTTTAGTCACCTTATGCCGGGTGCCAGGTCATTTCTCTTCATGACGGTCGTCACATCAAAGCCAGGACGATGGTGGCCTTTTCTAGTGAAATGGGTGTGAACTCCAGACTGGATGATACCGGAAGATTATGGAGGAAAGTTGGAGACCCACGGGAGATTTTATGGAGATTTATTGGCGGTGACGACGCAGGTATTAGAGCACCTGGGGTAAAACTGATAAACATGATGAAGGCAAAAAAGTGTAAAATGGTGAGATATTGCAGATTATCGCTAAGACAAAGCAGGATCAATTGGGAGTTGCACTCAACTCAATCGTTGCGAGAAAGATATGAAAACGAAAGTAGCCGCACTCTACACAAAACCCGAAACCGTGATCTCAGATTACCAGCGCCTGTTCGAGCTAGCCGGCGGCGCCCAGGCCTTGCAACCGGGGATCACCACCATCCTCAAAGATAATATCACCTGGCACTTTCCCATGCCCGGCGCCAATACCACCCCCTGGCAGCTCGAAGGCATGATCCTGGCTTTGCGCCGCGCCGGTTTTGATGATCTGGTTTGCGTACAAAACCAGACCGTTGTCACCAATGCATTCAAAGGCGAAGATCTCAACGGCTATGTGCCGATCTTCCAGCATTATAAAATTCCCACTTTGTATAACTTTCGCCCGGAAGATATGCAGTGGATCCCATACACACCCAAAGCCAAGATGTTAGCTCTGGATCATATCTACCCGGAGGGCATCCGCATTCCCGATTATTTCATCGGCAAGAATATCGTGCACCTGCCCACCGTAAAAACTCACATGTATACCACCACCACCGGAGCGATGAAGAATGCTTTCGGCGGCTTGTTGAGCAAATACCGGCATTATACCCATACCTGGATCCACGAGACCCTGGTCGATCTGCTGGCCATCCAGAAGGAAATCCACCCGGGTATCTTGGCGATCATGGATGGCACGACAGCCGGCAATGGCCCCGGCCCGCGCCTGATTCAGCCGGTAATCAAGAACATCATTCTGGCCTCGGCAGATCAGGTTGCCATCGATGCTGTGGCAGCCAGGCTGATGGGCTTCGACCCGCTCTCGATCAAATACATCCGCCTGGCACACGAGCAGGGCTTGGGCACCGGTGACGTCAACGAAATTGAGCTGGTTGGCGATGATGTGGCGGAAGAAAGCTGGGGCTTCAAGGTAGGCTACTCCACCCACACCTTCCTGGCCTGGCTGGCGTGGTATGGACCTACCAAAGCGCTGCAAAAATTGCTTTTCCGCACCCCCCTGGTGGTGGTACCAACCCTGATCGGCGAAATCGAACAGGATTACCTGCATTGGCCGCTGACTTACAAGCGTCTCGCCAGGCACTGGCGCGAAACCACCGCCTGGGGCGAGTTGTTCCAGCAGTACCAACAACAGGGCTACCTGGCCCCGGCGGAGTCGTCCACATGCTAACCTGGTACCAGTTCGTCTTGGTTGGCCTGGCGGCAGTGGCAGCCGGGATGGTGAACGCCCTTGCCGGCGGCGGCACACTGATCACCTTTCCCATGTTGACCGCAGTGGGCATTCCAGCCATCGCAGCCAACGTGACCAATACGGTCGCGCTCTGCCCGGGCTACCTGGGAGCAACCTTTGCTCAAGCCAAAGATCTGCGCGGGCAGAAGAAACGCTTATGGTTCGTTCTTCCTGCCGGAGTCATTGGCGGTATTATTGGCGGCATTTTGCTGTTGAACACCGGCGAAAAACTCTTCCGCTCCCTGGTGCCTTTCTTGATCCTGTTGGCATCTGTGCTGCTGGCAGTGCAAGACCCGCTGAGAGCCTGGTTGGTGAAGCGCTCTGGACGCGCAGCCGATAAAACAAACGAAGCCTGGGCGGCATTACCGGTCGCCCTGGCCGGGGTGTACGGCGGATATTTCGGCGCCGGTCTGAGCGTCATCGTGCTGGCCGTCTTGGGGTTGACCCTGGATGACTCGCTGACGCGCCTGAACGCGCTCAAACAGAGCGTTGCCTTCAGTGTAAACATTGCTGCCGCCATCTTTTTTGTCTTTTCAGGTCAGGTAGTCTGGCCGGTAGCGCTGGTAATGGCTGTGGGCGCCCTGGTCGGCGGATCGTTGGGAGGCAAACTGGCCGGGCGGATCCAGCCCACCACGCTGCGGCGGATCGTGATTGTGATCGGCGTGGTGGTAGCAATCATCTATTTCGTTCGCTAGCTGCCTCCAACCCCGTTGGGATCAGCGGCGCTGACCCTAACAGATGTACTCAACTCACAGGAGTTGTACTCAACTCACAGGAGTTGTACTCAACTCAGGCTTCGTCTTAGGAGGCAATATGAACCGTGTGTTGCGTTTGCTGACCGTTATCGGACTTAGCCTAGCCCTTGCCCAGGTGCTCTATACCGCAGGAGTTGTACTCAACTCAGGCGCAGTTGTACTCAACTCAGGCGCAGTTGTACTCAACTCAGGCGCCGATCTAGATGTTTCCTACATCAGCCGCACACCTTTATATAATGCCTACTGTGTCCAATATACCTGGGATGTGCCCAATCAGCCCGGATTGCCCTTCCTTTGTCCCGGCACAGAGACTGACCGGCGCTGGCCGGATTATGGCGAGATAGTTACCTTTACCGCCCACATAATAAATAAAGGCAATGTTGCTAGCCCAGCCTTTGATTATTCCTGGCAGATTGATGGGTTCCAAACGGCCAGCGGCGCGCTGCCGGCACTAGAACCGGCGGCGGAGGCAACAGCTACCTTTCAATGGGCTTGGGAACATACGCTTTCCACAGATGGGCAGTGCGCGCTTGGGGAGCATACGGTGGGCTTCACCGTTGACCCAGTGAACATCATAGCAGAAAGCTATGAGAATAATAATCATTTACAAGATGTGACCAATGCCATGAGCCTGCATATCCGCATGACGCCAGAAATGTATGCAGCTCACAATGTTCCAATCACCACCACGCTGCCTTTTTCTGCCGAAGATTGGGTACAAAAGCATATCGCCGCCATGAACAATGCTTTTTCCAGCTCCGCGTATCCCACAACTCCCCAGGGAACGCCACTGCGAGTGCGCGCCAACACCCTCAGTGTTGCCGCCGAAGCACCTGCGCCCGACGGCCAACACGATGGCAACTGGTTCATCCATGAAGATATTCGCTGCGACGGCTGCGGTTACTATGAAATCGCTGCAGATATTGATTGGGGGTTGGTGCATGAATTGAGTCACCAGGTATCGTTGATCGATCTGTATGCATTTGGGATCTACGCACCCAATGTTTTGGTCACGGACCGCAGGGGAGAACCGGTCAATTTTGGTTTTGGTTGGTCTTATGAAGGCCTAATGTTCGGCGGCGATATCCGCCCGCACACAAACCCGCATATCTATGAAAGCCATACGGCTGCCGGGGCAGCAACGTTCGCCGGTTACCGCAATGGGTATTATGGCTCTTACCAGTTCGATATTCCCCAACAAAATTATTTACGTATCCTGGATAACCGGGGACAACCGGCTGCCAACGTTCAAATCAACCTGTACCGGCGAACCGGGCCTATCGATTGGACCTGGCAGATGAGCCTGGATAACAGCGTAGAAATCAGCGGGACTACCGAGCAGAATGGCATCTTCCTGCTGCCCAATCGCTCGGCCAACGGCGGTGCAGTTACATTGAACGGGCATACGCTGCACGACAATCCCTTTGGAGTGATCGACGTTAATGGAACTCAAAACATGTTCCTGGTGCAATTGCTCACTCCTGAGCACGAAGAATTTCACTGGCTGGATATTACCGCTTTCAACCTGGCCTATTGGGCAGGAGATACCATCAGCCATACCTATACCATCTCATCTCATATCCCCACTGCCGGCGCTCCCGCTGCGCCAGAGCTTCTTGCCGTGCGAGTGGATGGAGAACATGTTTCCATAGAATGGGAACCCAGCCCATCGCCTGGAACGATCGGCTATCACGTTTACCGCGCCACGCCGCCGCAATACGAATATCTTCCAGTGGGCGGGCTCCTGGCTGAAACTCGCTTCCAGGAGCATTTTGCGGGTGATAACAAGGCAATGTTCTGGAATGCAGCGACGTTCAACGCAGACGGCTTTCACCGCTTGTATGCCATTACTGCAGTCAATGGCGCTGATATGGAAAGCGGCTTTAGCGAAACAGCCTATGCGCCTGGCCTGGACAGTCCCGTCGCCATCGCTTTGGCTGCTGATGATTCCAGGATGATCCTCAATAACTGGAACCTGTACCCATTGCTGCAACAACATGCCAACGGTCGCTACAGCCGGCGACTAGTCAATCCGCATTATGAGCTAAGGGCAGCCCAAGGCCTGGTGATCAACGCAGCCGGGCAGTTGCTGGTCAGCGGTATAGGCAACTTTCCAGGCGGATCCAAGGCAGTGCGCGTGTACGCTTCCGATATGTCGCCGCTGTGGGGCTTTGGGAGCCCGGCCCCATCATCCTCGGCGCCCCAGCCCGCTGAATTTACCAATCCAACCGGCATCGCCCTGTGGGGACCTGCCTGCGCTCACGGCGGCCCGTACCAGGATGATCCCCATACTTTGTTCTTATTGCACCTGGATGGCAGCTATACCGCCAGCCAAGGAGAAGTAGGAACCGCCAATGGAATGGAATTGGTTGCCGGCCGATATCAACAAGGCGTATGGATCGATACCGGTGATACGCTCACCTATACTACTACCGGGAACCTGGATCGCGACCAGGGAGCGATCGAATTCTGGCTGCAGCCCAACTGGAACGGAAATGATGGATCGGATTACGTATTCTTCGAAGCAGGCTCGGGCTGGTTCAACCGCATCCGTATTGCCAAGGATGGTGCCAATAACCTGCGTTTCCAGGTGTGGGATAGTTCGGCCGAATATGGGCTGGCGCACGATATCAGCGATTGGATCGGCGGCGAGTGGCATCATGTTGGAGTCACCTGGCAAGAAGGTGAAATGGGGCTATACGTGGACGGCGAGCTTGTCGACCACAGCACCGAAATCCATGCACCCGCCGAACTGGCAGCCATATTTTATATCGGCTCTGCTGCGGTCTTTGCGCCCCAAGAGGCCAACAGCGTGATCGATGAAGTACGTATACGCAATATTCCCGCCATTGGCAATCGCGAAGCATGCGAATGGATCCTGGTTGCCGATAACGGCTCATACCAGCCAGGCAGCCACCGCATCCAGGCTTTCGACAACCAGGGGAATTTCCTGGCCGAATTTGGCAGCCTGGGCAGTGGAGATGGGCAATTCAACAGTCCCCAGGGATTGGTTGTAGACAGCCTCGATCGGGTGATCGTGGTCGACCAGAACAACAACCGCCTGGTATTGTTAAGCTTCGATGGGCAAACCCTAGCGTACATGGACAGTTGGCAAGCCGGATTCAATCTTCCCACAGGTGTGACAGCAGATCAACACGGTTACATCTACGTAGCTGATACGGGCAATAACCGCATCGTGGCTTTCGATGCGCTCGGCAACCAGGTAGCCGAATTCACAACCCCTACCGATGGTTATAGCGGTGCACTGAACGCGCCGCGCAGCGTGGCTATATCTACGCAAGGCGCCATCGTTGTGGCCGATACCGGCAACAGGCGCATTATTACAATCGCCAACCCATTATGGCAAACCCAGATCTACCTGCCAATGCTAAGAAAATAAGGTTATGACCGCAGCCCAGTTGTACTCAATCCCGTTGTACTCAACGGCCGGCTCAGGATGCAGTCACAGGAGTTGTACTCAACTCACAGGAGTTGTACTCAACTCAGCCGTAGAGATGGCGATGTACCGCGCTGAGAGCACGCACCTGCTCGGCCGCATGGTATGAGGAACGCACCAGCGGGCCGCTTTCCACCCACCGGAAACCAATCCCCAGGCCGTATTCTTTCAACTCAGCAAACTCTTCCAGGGTATAGTAGCGCGCAATCGGCAGGTGTCGCTTGCTGGGTTGCAAATACTGCCCAATGGTCAAGATATCCACGCCCCAACTGCGCTGTTCGCGCATCACCTCTTTGATCTCATCCAGCGTTTCACCCAGGCCAACCATGATACCAGACTTGGTGAGTACTTCTGGATCAAGCTTCTTGGCGCTCGAAAGGATGGTCGCCGCCCATTCGAAGCGGTCCTGCGGCTGCACCTCCTTGAACAAACGCGGCACTGTTTCCACGTTATGGTTCAAGATCTCCGGGCGCGCCCGCATCACAATCCCCAGCGCCTCCAGGCTGCCTTTGAAATCTGGGATCAACACCTCGATGGAGCAGCCCGGCTGCAGCTCGCGGATGCGCCGGATGACCATGGCTAAAATCGGCGCGCCGCCGTCTTTGCGATCGTCGCGATTGACGCTGGTGATGACCGCATGCTTCAATGCCATCGCTTTGACAGCCTGCGCCACCCGCTCTGGCTCCAGCCAATCCAACGGGACAGGCCGGCCGCGTTTCACATCACAGAACCCGCAGGTGCGCGTGCAAACATCGCCCAGCATCAGAAAAGTGGCCGTGCCCGAACCCCAGCATTCGCCCATGTTGGGACACATAGCTTCTTCACACACGGTATGCAATTCTTTGCTACGCATCAAGTGCTGCAACCACTGATAGGTCTCCCCCGCAGGGGCGCGCACCCTGATCCAATCTGGGCGGCGTTGCGGCGGCGTTGCTTCGGGATTGACCCGGTCGCGGGTAGGCCCCGCTGTACCCAGCGGAGCATTCGTGGACTTGGCATTCGTGGGCGTAAAAGGCATTTCCAAACACTCCTATTTGAATGGACATACATCGACCGGCTGGTAAAGCTTACTTTGCCAGCCATGAAAGATACCCGAGACGCCCGGCAGGTCCGTGTTGCCAAGAAAGACCAGGGTATCCGTGGCGTGCCGGGCGGCATATTCCACCGCTTTGGCGCAAGCCTGCTCCAGGCTCTGCGTGTTCTGATATTCTACCCAGGTCGCTTCCGCCATCTCCGCAAAAGCATGACCGGGCTTCTCGGCAGGGAATGTATGCTGCAAGATATCATAAGCAACCCAAGCATCATCGAACCAGCCGCTGCGCAGGTAAATCAATACCATCCGGTAGCGGGCATAAGCAGCCAGGTTGGCGCGCTCGAGATCATTGATCGGCAGCAACGTGGGCTCCGCTGTACCCGCGGCAGCTTCATTCTTCCACTGCGCCATGAGGATGCTATTCTCATATACCGCGCGCTCAGCCGACCACCAATCCAATTGCCTGTTAAAAATAACCTCTTGATAGAGACCCAGGGCCCGTTTGTAGTCACCGGCCAAGGAGGCGGCGTCCGCATCCTGGACGGCCTGGAAACGATAATCCGGCGAGGTCCGTTGTACCGCTTTCAGAACAAAGCCGGCGCCATCCCAGGCGTAAATGTTCTGTTCCGCCCGCCAGGGTCCCAGCAGTTGCTCATCCAACGTGGGCGGCAGCCCACCCTGCAAGATGAACTCCAACGTGCCGTTATAGTCGACATCTGCAATGGACCAGTTTTCCCAAATAGTGCGAGAAAAGTCGCTCAGGCCGGTAATTGAAAGCCACCCACCCCTGGCAGAACCCGCGCCGAGCGGGCTTTGAAAGTCAGGCTGCACGCACAGATTCTCGAATTGCTCTCCATTCCAACCCATAAGAGCATATTCAGGAGCCGAGGCCGCCTTCCCGGGAGATGTCGAACCTCCTGGCAGCAAACCAACATCCGCCCCCTGCCTTTCGACTACAATCTCGACAACGCCATCCAGGTTCATATCGCGTGCCGCCACCAGGCGAGATAACGATGCCAGCCCGCCTGGGACGAGTTTCAAGAGAAGATGATACTTGCCCGCGCCACAGCCGAAAACGTGCAAGTAGGGCTCGCTGAGAACAATTTCATCCACCCCGTCACCGGTCAGGTCGATCGTGGAGAATGCCGGCGCAGTTTCCCGAGCAGAAACCCCATAATATTGCCGGAAAGCATTCACCACCGACAAAGCCGAACCGCCGGCATTTAAATAATCGAGCACCGGCAGTTCGATCTTCGGCTGGCTGGCATGAAACACGGCGGAAAAATCCGGAGTCAAACCTTTGACTGTTGGACAGAGAGCCGGCGGAGGAGAGGTACGTTTGACGATCCGGGAAGGGTCAAACGACAAGTCAGTTGTACTCAACTCAGGCGTTGGGGTAACGGTTTGTGTCGCAGCAAATTCTGTTGCCGTCGGGGTCGTCCGGGCAGTATCCTCGATTTCGGGGCCTTGGGCAGTACCCAGGGCGTTGCCCTCAATCGCCGCACCCGTAGATACCGGCAAGGTGGCAATGGGATCCAAAACCGGAAATTGCGTGGGATGGAAGGGGGTCGCTGCCATGACAGGCCGGTTGGCCGCGACCAGGTCTGGCTCTGGCGTTAAGAAATCCAGCCAGGAAGAAACCGGCGTGCCCCCGCTGCAAGCCGCCAGGCAGCCGGCAATGATCATCCAACAAACAGTTCGAAGTAAACGCTTCATCTGCTCAATCGACCGGAACCCCGTTGTACTCAACGGAGTGTTCTTTACCTGCAGCGACCAATGCTTCAATATCCTCCAACAAGTAGCAAGTGCTCTTTACCTGCATCGTCGAAAGAACTGTCATATCGTAAACATAAACGTGGGTTTTCATCTCCGTACTACCACGCGCTCCCGAGGTGCTCTATACCTGCGATGTCAGGCTTTATGACCGCCATACATGGCATGCCCGGCTTGCATCCAGTATACATCCACGCTTGCAAAACCTGCCTGTTCCAGCCATTTCAATTGATCGAAGAGAGGGGAAGGCTTATCGTAATCATCTGGGTCGGGATACCGGTAGGTATTCCAGCGCGAGCGATCGAACTCCATCCACCCATCCAGGCTGCCGTCCATTTCCAGGAAGCGCTTGCGCACCGCCTCGTCCCAGGCCTCCCCAGCCAAGTGCCTGGCCGCGGGGTGGACCGGCTGGACGATATCGGCAATCACCAGGATGCCCCCCGGCACCAACATGCGGTACACATCGTTAAACAATTCTTGCTTTTGCCCGCCATCCAGGTGATGGATCGCCAGTGAAGATACCACCGCTTGGAACCCGCTCCCAGATTGCAACCAAACGCCGCGCCAGGACGAATCTGCCAGTTCGAACTTTTCTACCCGAAACCGAGGCCCAAAACGGGCCAGGTAGTGCCGGGCATGCTGCAGCATCTCATCGGATCCATCCAGCGCCAGGTAACTGGCGGCAGGGTAACGCTCCAGCAGCGCCTCCGCCAGCAACCCTTCGCCGCAGCACAGCTCCAAGATTTGGCAGGGACCATCCGGGCACAGGTGCTCTTTACCTGCCAGGTGCTCTTTACCTGCAGAGACCAGACCGGCCATGGCCCGTATCTGGTACTCGCGTTCCGGGATGTAATATCGCCCGCTCTGAATGAAGCTGCGAGATGTCTCTTCGTCCCAACCGCCAGGATTGTCACGGAAGGTTTCGCTCATTTTGTTAAAACCTTATTTTCACAAGCCAGGCGCCCGGCGTCAGGGATTTAGATCATCGATCGGCGCAGCCTTGATTTTCTCGCGATTCATTTTACCGCGATACTGCACCGGTAGATCAAGCGACAGGCGTGATATATGGCCGTGTAACTGTGCTCGCAAAAATGCGGGGGTATTGGGATCATCCGAGAAGTGATCGATCAAAAACTCAAACACCGCATTGGTTTCTCCCCCTTCCATCTCGGTGGCCAGTTGGTAAGCATCATCCAGGTTGCGGATCTTCCCCAACAACTCGTTCGCGGAATGTTCCAATAAGCGCCGAGCGTTTTCCAGCACGAGCGGATCAGCCGGCTCCGCCAGCTTTTCTGGAGGAAGGCGGTTACGAAGGGTGATCAACCAGGAAGCATGCCCGGCTTCTTCAGCCGCGTACCGTTTCCAGAATTTCGCCGCATCTGGATCATGATGGAACATCTGCTCCATGAGTTGATAGATTTCTTGCGCGCCCAGTTCAGCGGCAATTGCCAGTTCAAATAGATCGCCTACGGTATTTTCCGGCATTTGTTGATTCCTTCACCATCTTATTTACACAGCTTCTTGCAGGATATTATAACAAGGAAATCGCTGCCAGCCGTTAACTTTCGGCGGCCTCTGTCATCCATTCTCCGGCCGGTAAGGGCCATACGTATCGATATCGCCAACAAACTGTGGCAGATCGGTTTGCCCAAGCATCTGTCGAATCGCCATGCCTTCGCCAATGTGGTACCAGTAATGATACAGGATACGCTGCAGCATCGTTCCCACGGATGGCTTGATCCGCTCGCCACCCACAACCAGGTGACTTTGCAAGATCTCGACCGTCAGCGTGTCCAGGTATACATCGGCCAGCGCCGTGGCCGTATGCCAGGCCGCCCACATCTCATCCAAAGGCGGCGTGCAGGCCGGCCGGCCGTATCCGACCAGTTCATTGAGCACGGGCAGCAGGATTTTTCCCTGTGCCCGCTCGCCCCAATAGTACTGCTCGTGCCAGGCCAGGTGCCCCACGATCCAGCCGATGCTGTTCATCGGCATAAAACGCCGGGCGCCATCTTCGTTTGACAGGTGCTCTTGACCTGCCAGGTGCTCTTGACCTGCCAGGTGCTCTTGACCTGCAACGTCCTGCAAAGCCCGCCGAAATTCCTGGCGGGTAAACCTCAATTGATCGACCAACGGATGTGTCATCTTTCCTCCAAACCGATCATCTTTATGACCAGGATTGCAATTCGATCACATTGCCTTCAGGATCGGTCACGTAGCACCAGGTCACCGCAGGCCAAGAACACCTGTTAGCCGGAGCACCGGCCACTTGCAGCGTGACCACCTCGCCCACCGGCTTTCCCCCGGCCTGCAGGACTGCCGTGCGCGCCGCCTGGACATCATCCACAGAAAAGGCCAGATGCGCAAAACCGGGCCGGTTCACAGCCGTGGGGACGCCCTCAGCCATCACATCATAAGTGAATATTTCCAGCGTAGGCCCATTTTCGCCCCAGCCCGGCAAGCGCAGATGGATTCCCTTCAAAGCCGCGCCCGGAATACCCGTGCCGGCTTCCATTTTCTCACCCTTAAGGTCACGTTCCGGCGGGACCGGCACACAGCCAAACAGGCGTTCATAAAAATCTGCCAGGCTGCGCCAATCCCTGGCAATCAAATTGGTGTGGACATAACGAGCTTGCACGTGTTTTTTACCTTTCGCAGATGGGATTCGCTCAAAGGTCATCCAGATAAGGCTCGATGATCTCGATCGATAGGTTGTAGGTATCCATGCGCACCCGCCCGCCTACCGGCAGTTCGGTATTGGGGCAGTTGTGCCCAAAATCATTGACCTTCAGGATCGGGAACTTCTCCCCGGAAACAGTCAGCAGCACATCTTCCATCTGCTTCACCCCGGAGCGGTTCTGCAGGCCATCGTTATAACCTACAATTGCCCCCTTGAGACGGTCGAAAACGCCGATTTGTTGAAGTTGAGAAAAAAGAAAATCGCACTCCTGCGGCTCGATATCCAGAGCTTCCATAAACAGGATAGCATCTTCGAAATCAGGGAAGTAAGGCGTTCCGGCCAGCTTCATCAGGCAGTTCAGGTTGCCTCCCAACAGCCTCCCTTCGGCGCGGCCTGGGCAAATCGACCGGCGCGGTCCATTGGCGGGCACCGGCCCCATCTGAGCTTCCATCATCCGGCGGCGAAACTCGCTCACATCGTACGCCGCAGGGGAACGCCCGAATCCCCACATCAGGTCGTTTCCATGGAAGGTCACCAGGCCGGTTTGCACGTAGATCGCATTCAGCAGCACGGTAATATCGCTGATGCCCAAGAATATCTTGGGGTTTTTCCGGATCAAATCCCAATCCAGGTATGAGAGGCAGGCATTGGCAGTGGCCCCGCCCTGGGTACACAGGATGGCCTTGATTTCTGGATCGGCGAACATGCGGTGAATATCAGCCGCTTTTTCTTGCGGCGCGGCTGCATAACCTGATGTGCAAGAAGCCACGTGCTCTCCAGGAACAGGGATTAAGCCCAGGCTTTTCAAATACTCTATTCCCTGGATAAATTGACCTTCCTGCTCTGGCAGCACGGGCGTTGAGGGCGAAACAAGCCCAACCTTATCTTCTAGACGCAGCCTGGCAGCAAGCATGTTGATGTTCTCCGAATGAATTGAAAATTTACCTGACGGTGCTGATCACCTGGCGGCTGGCATCAACGATCACCTTCGCCGCAGCCTCCAGGCTCAGTTAATGAGGATTCAGGTGTTCTTGACCTGCAATGACCAGATGATACAACATCGGGTCTGACCAGTCAACACCATAAAACGATTTCAGATATAATTAAACTCATGAACGTGCCGCGCCTCATATCCCGCCTGCGTATTCCTTCCCGTAAGGCTGCCATGGCTCTGGGGACAGTCATGCTGGTGTATGCCCTCATGGCAATGTTCTTTCGCCGTAGCTTGGGGGTTGTACTCAACTCAGCGGCCTGGTATCCGAACGTCAGCGACGCCATTCTGCTGCTGACCAACTTATTGGCCGCCGCCGGCCTGGCGCTGCCTGCCATCAAATATCGCAACAGCAACCGGCGCCTTTGCCGCGCCTGGTTGGCCTTGTCCATTGCCCAGGCCTGCTATGTGCTGGGCGACCTGACTCTCATCATCATGCAATCGATCAGCGGAGAAGCCCCGCTGGTATCGATCGCCGACATCTTCTATCTCGTCTACTACGTGGTCTTTGCCATCGGCTTATTGCAGCTGCCGGTTGACTCGCTGACCAGGGACGAGCTTCGCAAGACCGCCTTAGACATCACCATCATCATGTTGGCGGCGGGCTTTCTTCTGTGGAACTTCCTGATCATCCCATTACAACAAACATCCACCAGCTCGCTGGAGCGCTTCATCGTAGTCATCTACCCGCTTTTGGACCTGGTTTTGTTCCTGGCGCTGCTGTCAATGCTGTACCGGCGCTCGCAGTACTCCGCCCCGATCATCCTGTTGCAAGCTGCCCTGATGGTGGGCATCTTTGCAGATGTGGTCTACACATTGGAAAACCTGGCAGAAATGTACGCCTCGGGGAACCTGGTGGACGTGGTCTACGCCTTTTCTTACTGCCTGACTGCCATGGCCGGTGTCCTGCAGTTCAATGGCATCTCGTTCGTTCCTCTCACCCGCCCGGCCAACGATACACCGCGATTGCATCGTTCCAATTGGCTTGTATATATGCCTTACGCCTGGATCTGGATTATCTTCCTGGTGGTTGTGTTCCATGAGAAGCTCCTGCATCTGCCCGATTACGTGCTGTACGGTACTCTTGGAACAACCTTTTTCCTGGTTATGATTCGCCAGTTCCTGGCCTTCAATGAAAACGCCGAGCTGTATCTCAACGAATTGCGCCGGCGCCGCCTGGCCGAGGCATTGGCCAACGCTGCCCGAGAAATGTCTTCCAGCCTGGATCCGCGTTCGATGCCATTGATCATTATGGATCAATTAGCCCAGGTGGTGCCTTACGAACGTTGTTCCGTGATGCTGGAAAAACAAGGTCACTTATACATTGCCGCCCAGCGGGGCTTCCCGAACGAGGGAGAACGCACCCAAGAAGTCAAGATCGCCCTGCGCGAAGGCGACCCTTATTTGAAGATGATGGAAACACGCCAACCCCAGGTGCTGGATGATGTTACCCAGGTGCCAGGTTGGACGATTTTACCCTGGGTGCCGCTTAATAAATCCTGGATGGGCGTGCCGCTGATCGTTTACGATCGCGTGATCGGCATGATCTCCATTACGCGCAAGGAAGCCGCCGCCATTAACCGCAGCGAAATGATATTGGCCATATCTTTTGCCGGGCAGGCGGCGGTCGCTTTGGAAAATGCCCGCCTGTACGATGACCTCAACCAGGCCTATCGCACCCTGGAAATATTGGACAAAACCAAATCCAGTTTCATTAACGTGGTGGCGCACGAATTGCGTACGCCCATCACGGTGATCAAAGGGTATTCACAAACCATGGCCAGCATGGAAAACATAAAGGCCGATCCACAAAACCGGGTCATATTGGATGGGATCGTGCGCGGCGCCGAACGTATGCAGGCGGTGGTCAACAATATGCTGGACGTGACCAAGATCGATACGGAGGTTTTGAAACCTCACAAAGAAACCTTGCTATTGGACAACCTCTTCAAACGGATCGCCTATGACTTTGCCGCGGCGCTGAAGGAACGCCGCCAAACCATCATACTTCCGGAAGAAGTGGAACAGCTTCCCGGCATCCAGGCAGACCCCGAGTTGATGCGCAAGGTTTTTTACCAATTGGTGATGAACGCCATCAAGTACACGCCGGATGGCGGCGTGATCACAATCGGAGGCAAGGTCGACCAAGACGCCAACATGGTAGATCTCACCGTTACCGATACGGGTATCGGCATTTCAGCAGATCAGCTTGAGGTGATCTTCGAGAAATTCTACCAAACCGGCCAGGTATCTTTGCATTCATCTGGGCAAACCAAGTTCAAAGGGGGCGGTCCCGGCCTGGGATTGCCCATCGCACGCGGCATTGTGGTTGCCCATGGCGGCAAGATCTGGGCTGAAAGCGCCGGTCACGACGAGGAAAATTATCCAGGCAGCCGGTTCCATATCCTTCTGCCCCTTTAACATCCTTTTAATTCCCTTGTCCGAGTTCACTTTCCTGCTCACTGATATCGAAGGCAGCACTCGCCTGTGGGAACAGCACCCGCAGGCCATGCGCGCCGCCCTGGAACGGCACGATGCCATCCTGCGCCAGGAGGTTGCCGCCCGCCAGGGCCACGTGTTCAAAACTGCCGGCGACAGTTTCTTTGTCGCCTTTCCATCAGCCCCAGACGCGCTGCAAACCGCCCTGGCCGCGCAGCTTCGACTGATCCACGAGGCTGCAGCCGCGGCTGGGGGAGAAGTCGAAAAAATGCGCGTGCGCATGGCGCTCTATACGGGCGAGGCTGAAGTGCGAGATGGAGATTACTTCGGCCAACCCCTGAATCGGGCTTACCGGCTAATGGCCGCAGCTCATGGCGAGCAAATTTTACTGGCCGAAACCACCGCCAAAGCTCTCGTTGATGGCCTGCCGCCCAATGCGCGCTTAAAAGATCTCGGGCGGCATCGATTTAAGGGGCTGATCCATCCCGAACAGGTCTATCAGCTTGTTGCCCCCGGTCTGTCCACCGATTTTCTCCCCCTGCGCTCGTTGGAAGCGCTGGTACACAACCTGCCCAGCCAGATCACCAGTTTTATTGGCCGCGAGAAAGAGATTGCCGATGGCCAACGGCTGTTGCAAGCAGGCCGGCTGCTGACGCTTTCGGGCGTTGGCGGCACGGGCAAAACCCGCCTGGCGTTACAATTGGCCGCCAGCCTGCTGGACGAGTACCCGGATGGAGTCTGGTTGGTGGAACTGGCAACAATGGTCGATTCCGAGCGCGTGGCGCAAGCAGTTGCCGAGGCCTTGGGGGTGCGCGAAGAGCCCAACCGGAGCATGCTCGACACCCTGCTGGATTACCTGCGCTCGCGGCAGATGCTGCTCGTGCTCGATAACTGTGAGCACCTGGTCCAGGCTTGCGCTCAACTAGTGGAAACACTGCTGCATGCCTGCCCGAATCTGAAGGTTTTGATCACCAGCCGTGAGGCGCTGGGAATAGCCGGAGAGGTGATCTACCATGTGCCATCGCTGGCCCTGCCCCCCACGGCGCCCGACAGTGCGCCTTCGCCGCACACCTTGATGCAGTTCGAAGCAGTGCGCCTGTTCTACGAACGCGCCCGCGCTGCCCAGCCTGCTTTCGAGCTCAACCCGCACAACGCCCAGGCCGTGATGCAGATATGCACCCGCCTGGATGGCATCCCCCTGGCAATTGAACTGGCAGCCGCACGCCTGCGCACGCTGCCCATAGAACAGGTGGCGGCGCGCATGCACAACCGTTTCCGCCTGCTCACCGGCGGCAGCCGTACCGCCCTGCCCCGCCAGCAAACGCTCGAAGCCTTGATCGATTGGAGCTATGACCTGTTATCGGAACCAGAGCGCATCCTGTTGCGGCGTTTGGCAGTGTTTGTGGGCGGCTGGACGTTAGAAGCGGCCGAAAGCGTTTGCCCCGAAGAGGGCCCCTCCGGCGCAACCATCGACCCGTTCGACGTGCTCGAACTTCTCACCCGGCTGGTGGACAAATCACTGGTGGTCATGGAAAACGCCCTGCCCGAGGGCGCCATCGCAGGTAAAGAGCACCTGTCGCCGGAATACACCGTAGGAAGCGACCGTGCGCCTGTGCGTTACCGCATGCTGGAAACCATCCGCCAATATGCCTTGGAAAAGCTCGTCCACGCAGACGAACTGGCCTGGGCGCGCAGCCGCCACCTATCCCACTACAGTCGGTTTGCCGAACAGGCCGCGCCGGAACTATGGAAAGCCGACGAACTAAAATGGATGTCCCTGCTGGATGCCGAGTTGGAGAACCTGCGCGCTGCACTCGAATGGAGCATCTCTGATGAAGAAGGTGCCGGCATAGAATCGGGGCTGCGCCTGGGCAATGCCCTGCTGCACTATTGGCTTCCGCGCGGCTACCTGAGCGAAGGCTACAACTGGTTAAAACAGATCATCGATCGCCCGGAAGCCGCCCGCCTGGATCAAGGCCGCGCAGAAGCAATCAATGCCGCCGGTCTACTGCTGTGTAATATGAGCGATACGCGCACTGCACAGGAATATTTTGAGCAAAGCCTCTCCATCAGCCGGCCCGCCGGGTACCAACTAGAAACCGCTTACGCCTTATTTGGCTTGGGGTCGGTCAAGCTTCCCGATGGCCGCTGGGCAGAGGCGCGCCGTGACCTACAAGCCAGCCTGGAAACCTTTCAAGCTCTGAACTTCCTTCCCGGCATCGCCCTGGCCCTGGGTCAGCTTGGCGCGGTAGCCATGCAAGAAAGAGACCTGGAAACCGGCCGGCGCTACTTCGAAGAAAGCCTGGCGGTCTGCCGCCAGATGGAACACTTTGCAGGCATTGCCGGCGCAACCGATGCCCTGGGTTATGTTGCCTCTTCGCAAGGCCGCCTGGAAGAGAGTATTGATCTCGCCCAAAAAGCCCTGGAGATGTTCTGGGAAGCCGGCGACCGGATCGGTATGGTCGAAGCCCTGTTCAACTTGATCTATGCTTTTATCCACCAGGAAAATTTTTCGGCTGCCCTTCCCCTGCTCAAAGAGCGCCTGGAAATCTGCCGCAAGATCGGTTACGAGTACGGGATCTTCACATCGCTCGATATGTTGGCGCTGACCGAGCGCTATATGAAGAACCACGCCGAAGCCGTCGAAAATACCAAAAAGGCTGCCATCATCGCTCAAAAAATGGGTTTTATCTCGGCATTGGCCTACACGCAGACCGGGCTGGGCTTCGAACTGCGTTACCTGAACGATGAAAGCGGAGCCAGGATGGCGCTGGTCAAGGGCCTGAACCTGCACCAGCAGGTGGGAGACAAGTTCGGCATCCTGCTGCATTGGTTAGGATTCGCCACGCTAGAAGTCGAGTGCGGCGAAAAACACGAACAACCCGAACGGCTTGCCTGGGCAGTTCGCCTTTTGGGAGCGATCCAGGCATTGAAAGAAGCCCATTCCATTCTGCTCAACCCCATCGACCTGAGGGAATACAACCTGGCTTTACAGCGCGCGCGGCAAGGATTGGATGAGAGTGCCTTCCAGGCAGCCTTCACCTCTGGACAGGCCTTTGGCTGGGAACAGGCTCAGGAGTACGTAGCCGCGCTCAACTAAGCCGCCAGGTCCAGCGCAAAGTACACATCATCATCCTGGTAATGGGTGATGTGGAAACCACAGCGCAGGTAGAACTGGATCACTTCGCTCCAGGTGGCCGTGGTTTCCAAAATGACCCGCTGGAAACCAAGCGCCCGGGCTTGTTCGAGCAAGCGGTTCAATATCTCCTGCCCCACGCCCTGCCGGCGCACCCGCCCCGCCACCGACATGCGCACGATCTCCGCCGCCTGGTCTGTGCGCGGCGCCAAAGCCCCGCAGCCAACGATCTCGCCGTCCAGCCAGGCCACCAGGAAGACCGCCCTGGCATAAGTGGTTTGAATATCATTCAGGTCAGGGTTCTTGGTGGGGTCCAGCACACCCCAATGTTCGACCAGGCCGGTCAAGATCAGTTTTTTAACCGTCTCTTGATCTTGCGGTTGAAAAGGTAAGATACTGAGTTCGCCCATCGGTTTTCGCTCATAGAGATTTTGCTCATAGAAACGCTAAGGTAAGATCACCGTTCGCACGTCACTGCCGAAACCTTCCAGCTCATCCAACACCCGGTTGATCGCGCTCGCATCCAGCGGCACGGTGCGGGTAACCGCCTGCGACAGGTCCAGCTTGCCGCGCCGGGCCAGGTCGATCAACAACGGCAGTTCTTGCAGCAAGTGATCGTTGGTGCCAATCACTTCCGCTTCCTTGCCCAACAATTCTCGGTAGGTATCGATCTCCAGCGGCTGCTCGCTGATGCCGGCCACCACGGCCCGCCCCATGATCGCCAGGCATCTCACCGCCTGCCGCATGGTTTGAGAAAGGCCGATCAGCTCCAGCGCCACATCCACCCCTTTGCCGTGGGTGAGCTGGTGAATCTGCTCTGCCGGGTCGCCTGCCCTGGCGTTGACCGGGATGGCGCCATATTTCTCGGCCAGCGCGAGTTTGGCGGCATTGATGTCCACCGCATAGACATCCAGCGCGCCGAAGGCCCGCGCCAATTGGATGGCCGAAATGCCCAGGCCGCCCACGCCAAAGACGGCCACGCTTTCGCCTGCCTTGAGCCTGGCTTTGCGCAAAGCATGGAACGAAGTGGCAGAGGAACACATCATGATCGCTCCCTGCTCGAAAGGAATGACATCGGGCAGCAGCATGGCATTGCAGGCAGGGACAGCGAGATACTCGGCATAGCCGCCGTTGGAATAATGGCCCAGCATCGATCCCTGGACGCAGAATTGTTCATTGCCGGTGCTGCAGTAGTAACAATCCCGGCAGCTCAATAAGTAATGGATACAAACGCGGTCGCCCACCCTATGCCCGGTCACATTCTTGCCTACCTGTTCGACCACGCCTGCTATCTCGTGCCCCAGCGTCATCGGCAGCGGGCGCACAGGCGACTTGCCGGAGCGATAATGCGCGTCGGAATGGCAGATCCCTGCCGCCCGCACCCGCACCAACACCTCGCCTTCCCCCACTTCAGGCGCCGGGATATCGAACATCTGAAGAGGCTTGCCAACTTCCACCATGCGAACAGCTTTCATCTTCTTTCTCCTCTCTTGATCTACATCGACGGTTGGTTGCCGTCGCTACGTTCTGTACCGCACACATTGCCATCATCATCGGTGACAAACAGCCCCTTGCTGATATCCAGCAAAATGAAGGCGTTGCCCCACGGGTCCTGCACCACTGCCGCCCGCCCGATCTGGATGTCGAAGGCAGGCACCAGGATCTTGCCGCCGGCCTGGGCGAAACGCGCCGCGGCTTCATCGGCGCAATCCACCGTCAGGTCGACCTCCTGTCCCGGGCGCTCCGTTTGCAGAACCAGCTCGGCGTCTGTCTCGGGCAGGCGCAGACCGGCAGAGCGTTCGGTGCGCCAGATCAGCTCGTGCCCGAGCAGGTCGCGGTAGAAAGCCAGCCCGGCTTCCAGGTCATCCACATGCAGGCTAATACAATCGACCTTATTGATCAATGGAACAGTTTTCATCATGCGCTCCTTTGCTTTTTCTCACCACCGCCCGCTCGATCTAAATATAGCCTGCAGGGAGGGGTTATTAGATTTCGGCAAATCCCAGTTGGAAGAAACGATTGGGATTGTTGAAAAGCCAATCTTTTGCCAGCCCCAGGGCCTGCGTTTCGTCCAGCCAGCTTCCCTCGACCAGGTTCGCCAGGGCAGCCGCAATATTCTGGCGGGCAAGCTGCAAGTGCGCCGCCACGTATTCGGGCACATCTCCATAATCGCCGCCGAAACCGTGGATCTTGCTGTGCGGCAGCGTCTGAACGGCGCGCTCCAGCAGCTCGATCGCATAGGCCGGCTCAACGATATGCAGCCAGCACAGGTTAAGCCACACATTGGGGTAGCTTTTCCCCAAGAAAAGCAAATCGCCCAGATAAGGCCAGTTGCCGTGGAACAAATCAAAACGCACTTCGCGGTGCAGATCGAGTACCGAGGTCAGGTGAGCGGCATTGGCACGATCTACGCGGTCAGAATTGCCCGCCAGCAGCCCTGTGTGGATCTGCACGGGCAAATGCAGCTCACTGGCAAAACGCATACACTGGTGGAACAAGAAATCGTTCAACGGCTTGCCCTCGGGCCAGCCTACCTCATGGATCGGGTTCGACAACGCCTGGTTGAAGATTTTTTCCGCATCGGCCCTGGTCACCAGGTCATACGACAGACTGCGGGTGTAAGCCGAGGGGTCTTTGATGCCGACCGCGCCGCGCTGGATCAAGCGTTGAAAAACAGCAAAGACAGCTTCCAGGTAGCCGTCAAGCGAAGTAATATGCCGGTCAACCAACCCGCCCACCCATTGAATTGCCTCCCAATTGAGCTTGACCGGATTGAAAGATGGCAAATAGATGACCGGGTGCAATTTCTGCGGAAAGGTTATGCGCCCGTCCAGGTAACTCTCCAATCCTTGCGGCAGCCAACCGAGCACATCCACCACCATCGCCTGGATGTTGGCCTCGTCGATGAAACGAAAATATGCGCTCTCATCCATGGCAGCCAATTTCTCGGCCACGCGTGCCAGCGCGGGGCGCGTCAGTTCGCCCTCGCCATACATGTTTTGCAGCACCAGCTTGGTGACCCGGGCATAGGCGGTATGCTCCATGGCCCGCCAAAGCTTTTCAAAAGCAGGCCACTTCTCGTCCGTGGGCGTCTCGGGATCGAAGATCTTTTTCAGCTCGCGTTCTGAAATGCCAAAGGCTGCCGCACGCAGGTCATGTTCCACGTACCCCTGGCAGAGGGCGGCAATCGGCTCACGGTACTTCGGCCGTCCCAGCGGGCCCATCAAGTGCTCGTGGCAGTCGATGACCGGGAAAGTACTGATTTCATCCAACAAACGATTGTAAAGAGAGGACTTTGGGTAAAGCATATCACCTCCAGGGTTAGCAAGAAACGATTTCTCGGGCGCCGTAAACCTGGCATAATTCTGTGTGCGCCTGCGGGGCGACCAGGCGCACATTCTGCTCGATGTCGCCCAGGTGCCGTTCCACACTCGTGGGCTCGATCCCCGGCGGCGCGTACACCGTGAACAACACGCTGCGGGTCTCCGCCGTGATCTGGGTGCGCGCATCCGGGCCATAAATAATGCTCGAGACCGGCCCCAGGCGGTCCATGATGAACATATCTCCGGGCTTCAACAACTGCTCTTCTCCGCGCAGCAGCGTGTAGCGCTCCTCCCCCGTGGCGACATCCAAGGTTAGCGGCAGAGCGAGCGCGTCCAGATCATGCCCGGCGGTCAGGAGCAGGTTTTTCAACTCTGCCATGAACATGCATTCCACCAGGGCGGCCGCGCTGGGCAGCGACCGGTCTTTGAAAACAATCGATTCGAGCTGAAGCTGCACATGATAGCTCTTCTTGAAGCGCTTGTAATAGGCATTATAGGCCGCGATCTCGGGCAAGGCCTTGATCGCCTCGCGCTCCAGCCCCATAAAACACCGACGCAGATCCTCTTCCAGAAGAGATTTCTGCTGCTCCAGCGCGGCATGCTGTGCCGGGTTGGCGACATCGTGCATCACCAGCACGCCGGCGTGCGCCTGGGGGTAAGCTTGCGTCCACCCACGAGATACTTCGAATAGGTGCTCTTTACCTGCCAGGTGCTCTTTACCTGCCATGGCTTTGTCCTCCAATTTGCAAAAATTGATCCCGGCGGCAAGGGAAGCTGCCTGCCGGCACCCCTGGTAACTATAATTCGCTTTACAGAACGGGTCAAGTGATTAAGTAAATGGGATTCCGCAGTAAGTCCAATAATAGAAGGAAAGGGGATGCACAGCGGAGGTCAATCCAGAGAAATGGGTTGAACGAGTTTGCCTAAAATAAACTTGTCTGAAAACGAGGCAATAAACGGCAAATTCTGCACTAATGGCATGTGAATATGCGGCTCGGGATGCCTTTTGGGATCCAAAAGGGGTAAAAATGCAAGTCGACTTACTGCGCTATCTCTAAATAACAGATGGGCATATACAGATTTTCCGGGCGTGCTATAATCAATTTAAGAGCGTTGTTCACGTTCAGAGGAGTGATAGTATGAAACACCATGCGACTATTCTTTTCCGCCTGTTGGCAATCTGCATGATCCTGAGCCTGGTCACCGGTTCTGCCCTGGCGGCAGACGGCGATGGAAACACCATCTTCCTGCCCGTGATCAACCGGGGCAGCGCCGGCAATACTATCCGCGGCCAGGTCCTGACCGCCGATCAAGTGCCGGTAGCCGGTGTAACGCTACTCACCCAGAGTGGCCAAAGCGTTATTACCGATGGCGAAGGTAAGTACACCCTGGAAGGGTTGAGCAACAACAATTACACACTGACGCCAGTCAAACCGGGCTACCTGTTCTCGCCGGAAAGCAAGGATGTCACGCTGCCGCCCGAAGTGCAGCAAGTGAACTTCACCACCGCCCTGGTGGGCTGCGCCGAAGGACTGGTGAACGGCGGATTCGAGAACACCACCGGGTGGCAGCTGCCCATCACAGAATACACCGCCAGTTACTCGACCGCCAAGGCGCATAACGGCTCGTGGTCGCTGCGCACCGGCATCATCTCATCCGCCGACAACCGCTACAGCTATTCTTCCGGCTGGCAATACGTTTCCATCCCCTCCAGCGCAAGCAGCGCCAGCCTGGAATTCTGGCTCTACTCCCTCAGCAGCGAGACGAGCACCGCCGACCTGCCGCCCAAGCCGCAAGGGAACTTCATCCAGTCCGCCCTGGGCGCCGATATCCAATATGCATTGGTGCTCAACCAGGCAGGGCAGATCCTAGAAACCCTGATCTGGCAGCGCAGCGACACCCAAGCCTGGACGCGCTACACCTTTAACCTGATCAAATACCGCGGCGCTTCCGTCCAGCTCGTCTTCGGCACCTACAATGACGGCTACAACGGCATCACATCCATGTACACCGATGATGTCTCCCTGAGCATCTGCCCCGGCACCACCACTCCCACGCCTACGCCAGTCAGCCCCCCCACCTGCGGCAACCTGCTGTCGAACCAAAGCTTTGAGACCACCGGCTCCTGGTATATCCCGCTGACCGCCTACCCAGCCGATTATTCTACCGAGCGGGCGCACAGCGGATCTCGCTCCATGCGCAACGGCATCATCTACAGCTCACACAACAAATACAGCTATTCGGATGCCCGCCAGACAGTCACCATTCCCTGGAGCGCCACCAGCGTCACCCTGGGATTATGGGTCTACCCGACCAGCGGCGAGCTGCTCAGCCTGGCGCTGCCCGCCAAGCCACAGTCGGCCGATTTTGGCGACGAAGCCCTGGGCAGCGATGTGCAGTACGTGCTGGTATTGGATGCAGCCGGCGCCTGGATCGACACCCTGCTCTGGCAGCGCAGCAACAGCCAGACCTGGACCTTCCACCAGTTCGATCTCAAAAAATACGCCGGCAAAACCATCAGCATCCAGTTCGGCGTCTATAACGATGGCGGGAACGGGGTCACCTCCATGTACGTGGATGACATCACCCTCTCCACCTGCGCACCCAACCCCACCCAGACCCCCACCGCCACGGTAGGCCCTTCGCCCACCGCCACCGCCACCGGCACGCCGGCCGCCTGTATCAACATCATCAAGAACGGCGGGCTGGAGAACGCTACTGACTGGATCATTCCACTGACGGCATACCCGGCCGACTACTCGAAGGACCGCGCCCACGGCGGAGTATTCTCAATGCGCACCGGGATCGTCAATGCCACCCATAACCGCTACAGCTATTCGGACGCTCGCCAGACCGTGACCATCCCATCAAACGCCACCAGCGCCAGGCTGGGCTTCTATGTATACGCATCCAGCGCCGAGCTTGATACCGTGCCATTGGCTGCCAAGCCGGAAAGCTTGAACTTTGGCGAGGACGCCCTGGGCAGCGACGTGCAGTACCTGCTGGTGCTGGATGCCGCAGAGACCTGGATCGACACCCTCGTCTGGCAGCGTTCGAACACCCAGGCCTGGATCTACCACGAATACGATCTCAAGAAATTTGCCGGCCGGACCATCAAGCTGCAGTTTGGCGTCTATAACGATGGCTATAACGGCATCACATCCATGTACTACGATGACGTGGCTCTCAACATCTGTGCGCCCTAACCTGCCTGCAGCAAAATTTTAATACTAAAAACGATGATGCGGTGCTTTGGCGCCGCATCATCGTTTTTAGATACTTTCCCTACGCTCTCACCAGGTAATCGCCCACCCCCACCCACTTATAGGTGGTCAATTCGCGCAGTCCCATTGGCCCGCGGGCATGCAAACGCTGGGTAGATATGGCCACCTCCGCCCCCAGGCCAAACTGCGCGCCGTCGGTGAAACGCGTGCTGGCGTTGACGTACACCGCGGCCGAATCGACCTCCGCCACAAAGCGGTCGGCGTTGGCCTGGTCGCGGGTGAGGATGCCGTCGGAATGGTTCATGCTGTGGGCGGCAATGTGCGCCATGGCCTCGTCCAGCGTATCGACCACCTTCAGACCCAAGATCAGCGCCATCCACTCGGTATCGAAATCGTTGGGGCCGGCGGGCGCAATGCTTTCATGCGCAGGCAGGTAGGGCAGGGCCGAAACATCCGCTCGGAAGGTAACGCCATCCGCGGCCAGGCGCTCCACCAGGCGCGGCAGGAACTCGGCTGCCACGCTGCGCTGCACCAACACCGTGTCCAGCGCATTGCAGACCGCCGGACGTTGGATCTTGGCATTGCGGATGACCGCCAGGGAGGCCTCCAGGTCAGCGCTGGCATCCACGAACAGGTGACAGATACCGATGCCGCCGGTGATAACCGGAATGCGGCTGTTCTCGCGGCAAAAGCGATGCAGGCCCTCCCCACCGCGCGGGATGATCATATCCACGTATTGGTCCAGCATCAGCAGTTCGGTGATGCGCGCCCGGTCGGGGTCTTCGATATACTGCACGACCTCGGCAGGCAGGCCAGCCGACTCCAGTGCGCGCCGGATGGCGTTCACCAGCGCCAGGTTCGAGCGCAGCGTCTCACTGCCGCCTCGCAGGATGACGGCGTTGCCGGTTTTGAGCGCCAACCCGGCGATATCTATCGTCACATTGGGGCGCGCCTCGTAGATCACGCCCAAAACGCCCAGCGGCACGCGCTGCTTCCACAGGCGCAGCCCGCTGGGGAGCAGAGTCTCGTCGAAGCGCTCGCCGATCGGGTCGGGCAAGGCCGCCACGCTGCACAGATCAGCAGCCATGCCCGCCAGGCGTTTCTCATTCAAAACCAGGCGGTCAACCAGGGCCGCCGTGCGCCCCGCCTCTTGGGCCGCAGCCACATCCCCGGCGTTGGCAGCCAGCGTCTCGGCCTGGCAAGCGCTCAATTGGTCGGCCATCGCCAGCAGGGCAGCATTTTTTTGTTCGGTCGAGGCGCGCCCCAATTTCTGGGCGGCCAGGCGGGCGTTTTTTCCAAGGCTCATCAAGACAGACATACGCAACTCCTATAACAATACCATATTGTTATGATGAATGATCTCATCGTTGTAATGATAACCCAGCAAGGTTTCGATCTCATCGGAGCGGTGACCTAACAGGCAGCGCAAGTCGGCAGCATTGTAGTTGACAATGCCGCGCGCCATCTCGCGGCCGGCGGGATTGACCACCCGCACTGTGTCGCCGCGCTCAAAATCGCCTTCGGCGGCAGTGATACCCACCGGCAGCAGGCTGCCGCCTTTGCGCAGGGCACGCGCCGCCCCGGCGTCCACTTGCAGACAGCCGGGGACGTGGCCGCCCGCCAGGATGTAGCGCTTGCGGCTCTCGACCGAAGAAGCCATGGGGAGAAAGTGCGTGCCAAGCGCCTCGCCGGCCGCAATGCGCAGCAGCACATCCGGCTCACCGCCGGGAGCGATCACCACCCGCGTGCCCGAGCGGCGCGCCAGGTCGGCGGCTTGCAGTTTGGTGAACATGCCGCCCGTGCCCAGGGCGCCGCCTGAGCCACCCGCCGCCTGCCAGAGCGCCTCGGGGATCTCGGGCTCACTCACCTCGCTCACCAGGCGAGCCTCGGGATCGCGGCGCGGATCGGCAGTGTACAGGCCCTGTTGGTCGGTGAGCAGCAGCAGCAGATCGGCATCCACCAGGTTGGCGACCAGCGCCGAGAGGTTGTCGTTATCGCCCACCCGGATCTCCTCGGTGGCCACCGTATCGTTCTCATTGATGATCGGCGTCACCCCCTGGCCGAGCAAGGCCATCAGTGTGTTGCGCGAATTGAGATAGCGACGGCGATCCGCCAGGTCGGCGCGGGTCAACAGTACCTGCCCGATAGGCAGGCCGTACAACCCGAAGATCTGCTCGTACAACGCCATCAGCCGCAGTTGGCCCACGGCCGCCAGCATCTGCTTGGCAGGCACATCCTTAGGAAGCTGCGGGAAGTTGAGCCGCTCGCGCCCGGCGGCCATGGCGCCGGAGGTGACAATGACGATTTCGTGAGCCAGACCGCATAACTGCGCCACCTGGCGGGCGATATCGATCAGACGCGGCGGCGAGAGGTGCGGCGTGCCGGCAGTGAGAGTGGATGAACCGATTTTGATGACAATACGTGACATAGAAAGCATCTTTGTAGGAATGAGGACCGTAAGGCCGGAACCAAACCGGCGTTAAGTATACCCCAGGTTCTGAGGCGCCCGGCAAATAGAAACGACGTAGAATTTCACGAATTGCCCCAACTTTCACCCACCGGTTCCCGGCATGTTCGCCGAACTGCAACCAACCCCTTACGGCCGCCAGGCCGGGTTGATATCCATAACACACGAAAACGGGGATTATAGGCGGTTGTACTCCCCACCCACAATCCCCAGGGCCTTGGCAGTAAAGAGCACTGCGGCAGTAAAGAGCACTGCTTAAGAATTTCCTCGATCCGGCTTACTTGGCAGCGTACACCTGCTCCAGCATACCGTCCACCATCTCCTCGGGCGATATGGGCAGGAGTTGATCCTGGAAATGCAGCACGCTCACCAGCGGCATATCCATCATGAAACGCATCACCTCCATACCAATGCCGGTGCCGGCGACTTCGTCTGCTTCACCGCCGCCGCCCAGCACTGCACCCATTTGCGCTGCCATCTGCTGGAACATAGGCCCAAAAACAGCCTGGCCGCGCATCCTCCAGCCATTCGCGCACCAGCGATTGACGGTGGAGCAGGCAGGGCAGTTCCATGCCAGCTTGCAGCGTGACCGTCTGCATGCCGCGGATATCCTCCGCCGAAGCCCCGACCAGGATATCGAACTCGCCGCTTTCGGTGATCCAGCAGCCGTGGAGCGGGTGGTAAAAGGCAAAGGCCCGCCAGTCCAGCTCAACCGTCACGGTCTTGGTCTCGCCCGGCTGCAGGGCAACCTTGGCAAAACCCTTGAGCTCCTTGACCGGGCGCGGCAGGCCAGATTGCTGGTCGTGCACGTACACTTGCACGATTTCTTTGCCCGCCACCGAGCCCGTGTTGGTCACATCCAGCGAAACCCGCAGACCGTCGCTATCCTTGAATGAGACAGCCGAGGTTTTCAAGTTGCTGTACTCGAAGGTGGTGTAAGACAGGCCATGGCCGAAGGGGAACTGCACCGGGATGTCCCTGGTGTCATAGTAGCGGTAACCGATATACAGTCCTTCGCCATAACGCACCTGGCCGGCTTCTCCGGGGAAATTGAGGTAAGCCGGAGTATCGGCCAGTTTCTGCGGGAAGGTTTCGGCCAGCTTGCCGCAGGGATTGACCACGCCAAAGAGCACATCCGCAATAGCGCCGCCGCCGGCCTGGCCCATCATCCAGGCTTCCAGCACCGCCGCCACGCCGTCGATCCAGGCGCTCATCGCCACGGCCGAGCCATTGTTGAGGATCACCACCGTCTTGGGCTGCGCCGCGCTCACCGCCTGGATCAAAGCCACCTGCTGCAGAGTCAGGTCCAGGTCCTCCCGGTCGTAGCCTTCCGATTCTTTGTAGCTGGGCAGCGCCAGGTACAGCAAAGCTACTTCCGCTTCCTTAGCAGCCGCCACGGCTTCATCGATCAGGTCTTGGCGGAAGTCTGGCCCGGCGGGATAGCCTTCGGCATAGGCCAGGGCTGCGCCTGCGGCTAAGTTGGCCAGTTCATCATAGGGAATATCCAACCGGGTTGGGTTGATGTGCGAGCTGCCACCGCCCTGGTAATGAGGCTCCCTGGCAGCGCGCCCGATCACGGCGATCTTCTTGACATCTGCGGAGTACCGCTTGAGCGGCAGCAGGCCGTTGTTCTTCAACAGCACCATGCCTTCTCCGGCGATCCGGCGGGCCAGGGCGTGGTGAGCGGCCGCGTCGAACTGACCGCCGCAGGTAGAGAGCACCTGTTTGGGCGTTTCTGCGGCTTTGAAAACGATCTTCAGGATGTGGCGCACCGCCTCATCCAGCAAACTTTCTTCCAACACACCGCTGCGCACCGCCTCGATCACTTCCTGCGTGCGGCGCGGCTTGGGCCCGGGCATTTCCAGATCCAGGCCGCCCCGCAGAGAAGCCACCCGGTCGCGCACCGCGCCCCAATCTGAAACCACCAGGCCGTCGAAGCCCCATTCATCCCGCAGGATATCCACCAGCAGTTCGCGCTTCTCCGAGCAATATTCTCCATTCAGCTTGTTGTAGGAGCACATCACCGTCCAGGGTTGGCCCTTCTTGACCGCCTTTTCAAAAGCAGGCAGGTAGATCTCTCGCATGGTGCGCTCATCCACCTCGGCGCTGATCGAAAACCGCTGGCATTCCTGGTTGTTGGCGGCGTAATGTTTGAGCGAGGTGCCCACTCCCTGGCTTTGCACGCCCTGGATGAAATTGGCCGCTAGCTCCCCAGCCAGGTAGGGATCTTCGGAATAATACTCAAAGTTACGCCCACACAAGGGCGAGCGCTTCATGTTGTTGCCGGGTCCGAGCACCACATCCACGCCCAAAGACACGCACTCTTCTCCCAGGGCCTGCCCCATGCGCTGGATCAGCTCGACATCCCAGGTAGCGGCCGTACAGGAAGCGGTGGGAAAACAGGTTGCCGGCAGGCTGGTCGCGGCGACCGAAGTCGCATCGGGCACCTTACGGACCCCGTGGGGCCCATCCGCAACAAACATCGCCGGGATACCCAGACGCTCAACCGGCGTGGTCGTCCAGGCGGTCGCGCCGGTGCATAAGGCAGCTTTTTCTTCCAGGGTCATCTGGCGAACAATCGACTCGATATCCACATCTTTAGCCATTCTTTATTCTCTCCTAATCGATAAAATGAAGTTTCAGCTAAACACCTACAATAAATCTTCGATCTCCACCCGGGTTGATCCCTGCAGCAGCCCTTGCAACGCGACGATCTCGTTGCGCACCAGGTGCTTGAGATCCGCCAGGCTGCGATTGTCGCAAGCCGGCAGGGTGTCCATGCGATTGGTCATTCTCTTCAACACACAGTAATACAGCGCCAGCGGATCGGCCTGCGCCAGCCGCCGGTCGTACTCATCCTGATTGATGCCGTAAGCCACACGCCGCTGCGCCAGGACGATCTCGGCCTCATCGACCAGCAAGCCGTCCGGCGTGCAAAAGTTATCCTTGATCAAAATGGGCGCAGCCGACTCGAGTTTGAGCAGCGTGTAATCGTCAAAGACATCGATCTGAACCGTCCCGCCAAAGGTGAAGGCCGCCACGTGCTTGTTCTTGCGATCCATGATGTAGATCGGGCCGATGCAGGCCTGGTAAGCAAGCTGCTCCCGCCAGGGATGTTCGAACACAACCGTCTCCACGCCTCCTTCGGAGGAATAGACGGTCATCTCCAGCGTCTCCGGGTCGAAATGATGCTCCGTGGGCAGGTCGCGCAGCGCCACATCCAGGCGGGCGTAACCCGGCTCATGCTCGCGGCGCGGCGGGTAAAGGGTGTAACCTAAATTTTGTTGGGTGGATTTTCTTAACCAATCGGGCATGTTTCCTTCGCTTTCGGGGCTGAGCGGCGCAATATACGCCTGATTTTATCATGCTAGCCGATCTCCGCACCATAAGGAATCGATCTTTTTCGGAAGCGCAGGGGAATTGAGCGCTGGGACGAATGTCTCGGCCCCAGCCCTATAAATCGATTAATTGATTTGACATCTATAAAATTATATATTACAATATGATTAGATGTTTATCAAATCATATTTACAGAAAGAAGGTATCAGAGAATGGATCTCAATTTTTTTGATAAAAAAGTGAACGCCATCTTCGAAAGCGACCTGCCCGACCTGGAAAAGCTCGCCCAGGCCTACGGGTTGATCAGCAGCCAGTATGTGCAGGCGGCGCAGAACGAGATCGAGGTGCGTCGCGCGCTCAGCGATCGCGAGAACGAGATCAAGGAGCAGATCAAGCTGGGGATGATGCAAACCGCACGCGGCATTTTCGATCATTGTTACCGCCGCCTGACCGGGAAAGGTGCCTGGCATGAATAAGCCCGCTGAGACAAACCCCGAACAAAAGCTGGAAGCGCGCGCCCAATTCTTCAAGGCATTGGGACACCCGGTGCGCCTGTTGATCCTTAACTTGGTGAAGCTCAAGCCGCGGCACGGCGAGGAATTGGCCATGATCTTGAACCTGAACCCGGCCACCATCTCCCACCACCTGGCCTTGCTCACCGGCGCCGGGCTGCTGACGGTGAAAAAGGACCAATACTACCAGGTCTATTCGCCGGTGGAAACGGCGCTGCAGCAGCCCCTCGGCGAACTGATCCAGGTGACCTCTACCGGCCTGCCGCTTCAGGTGCAAGAAGACGCCTTCCGCCAGAAAGTGCTGCGCACCTTCTTCCGCCACGGGCGGCTGCTGCAGATCCCGGCCCAGCTCAAAAAATGGCAGGTAGTGCTCGAGCATGTGGTCCAGGAATTCGAGCCAGGCCGCCGCTACAGCGAGCAAGAGGTGAACCTGGCCCTGTTGGAATTCAACGAGGATGTTGCCACGCTGCGGCGCGGGCTGGTCGATGAAGGGTTGATGCAGCGCGAGCACGGCGTCTACTGGCGCCTGCCGCCGGAAGACAGCCGGCCTACTTGAACGCGCCCACCGTGCGCAGCCAGGCCTGGGCAATCAAGGCGTGCCCGGCCTGGGTTGGGTGCACACCGTCAGACAACCAGAAGTCATACGGCCGGTGGACTGCCGCGGCGGCAAACAACCCGTCCAGCGGCACCAACAGAGCTTCGAACTCGCGCGCCAGGTCGCGTAGGATGATGATCGCCGGATCTAAGTCCTGCCGCCAGGCGCGCTGTTCTTCCTTCACTGGCAGCACGAAGGGCTCCAACAGGATCAGGCGAGCATCCAACGACCGGCGCACCTGTTCCAGCATGGCGCGGTAACTGCGCTGGTAATACTCCAAAGATGTGGACGCCTCGGCATCGAAACCATGCCACACGTTGTTGATACCGATCAAGATCGATACCCAGTCCGGTTTGAGCGCCAGGCAGTCCTGCTGCCAGCGCGCTTCCATCTGGTGGATCAAATCGCCGCCCACGCCGCGATTGAGGAACCGCACTTTCTTTTCGGGATAAAGCGCCGAGAACCAGGCCGCGGTCAGGCTGGCATAGCTCCAGCCAAGATCGTCGAACACTTCTCGATTGCGACCCCCATCGGTGATGCTGTCACCCTGGAACAGAATCAAAGTCTCATTTTGAATGATGGTCATACTGCCTCCAGTTCACACAATTTGAGCGCCTGCAAAGCCCGGAAGGTCACCCATTTGTTCGGCTGCTTTTTTGCGCCATAATCCACCCAGGTCTTGCCAGTGTAATCGTACTCCAAGGCCCAGCGCCCGTTCTGATCCTGCTTATCAAGGATCAGTTGGACGGTATTGGCCAGGCGCGGGTCGCGGCCATATCCCAGCCGCGCCAGGGCTTCGACTACCTGAAGCAGATCGGTGACATAGAACACCGGAAAGCCGAACTTCCACCAGTTCTGGCTGGGCTTAGTGCTCCAGCCGTTGGGATAATCCGCCGTAGCCGGGTCGATGCGCAAGAAAAAATCCACTCCCTGCCGGATAGCCTGCTGCACCAGCGGCGTGCGGCGCTCGGCAGGCAGCTTGCCAAAAGCCGCCAGCACCTTGGCGCCGCCCCAGGCGCAGGGCAGCTTGTTGTTCGCCCCGCAGGCAAAGAGCAGCCCGCATTTGCCGGCGTAATAGCGCACCCGCTCCTGCTTATCTTCCAGCGGCGCCACGCCCTCGCCGGTCACGCTACGCGCCATCCATTCGAAGGCCAGGTCCAGGCGCGGGTCGGTCACGCCCAGGTCGAGCAAGGCGGCGCACAGATTACCCTGCAAGCAATCCACCGTGCCAGAGGGTGCACCGGTCGTGGAAAACTGGCCGGATTCGGTCAGCGCCTGCTCCAACAGGTACTCGCAGGCCCGTTGGAGGCGGCGGTCTTCGGCAGCCGCGGCTCCTACCTGCGCCAGGTTGATCAGCGACCAGACCGTGCTGCGGTACTTGGGGTTATAGCCCGGCCCGGGCTCCACCCAATAGCCCGCCGCGTTCATCTCTGCCAGGATTACGGCGATCGGCCCGGCTGCATGCGCCTCTTGGCGCGCCGCGGCCAACCGCACTGCGGCCAGCTCGGCGGAGCCGGCGGGCGTCTCCAAGAGGTCACGCATCGCCAGGTAACGCACGCCAGCGTTATCAGCTTCTAGCAGCCAGGATAAAGGATCGCCTTTGAGAAGATCAAGCCAGGACATAGTGCCTCCTCCTTACACAAAGAAACGAACCCACAGCCTAATTTTTGCCTTTAAAAAAGTCTCGATAGGTCAACAACAGGGGTGGCGCAACCAATAGCAGCAGCAGCGTATTGAAAACTACATTGAACCATACCCCGTAAACCAAGGATAATGCCGTATCCAGCAGATACCAGCCGCCAACCCCCACGGTCAGGCAGTACCATGCCCAACGTTCGTTCCGTCGAAAAGGCTCTTGAGCGACAAAAATGACTGCCACTCCCCAACCAGCGATCGTGGCGCCCCACACACCGTAGATCCAATCTCGAAAGCTCGCTGCTTCCGGAGAGACTGGCCGAGCGCCCCAGAATGCCGGATCGACCTGTCGATTGAATAGTTCAAAAAGCGGCGCGCTGCTGGCAAAAGCCATCAACAGCCCAAAAACCGTGATCAAAATACCCACGACCAATAACCAACGCTGCCAAAATTGAAAGTTTTTCATTCTACAACGCCGCGGATCTGCGCCGCCAGGGCATCCAGCACAGAGCGCTCCGGCCTTTGCAAATAGTGCGGGCCGAGTTTCAACCCAAAACCGTCTCCCACGTAGCGCGGGAAGGCATGCAGGTGCACATGAAATACATCCTGCATGGCTGCCTCGCCGTCTGCCAGGAACAAATTGACGCCTTCGCAGCGAATGCCGCTCCGGCGCAAAGCCGCCGCCAGGCGCTGTGCCACCCGAAACATTTGGGCGCCCGTCTCAGCCTCCAGATCTGCCAGGAAAGCCGCGTGGCGGTTAGGCACGATCAGCAGGTGCCCGGGATTGACCGGTTGGATGTCCAGGAAGGCCGTGCAAACTTCATCCTGGTAAACCAGGCTGACAGGCATGCGCCCAGCCAGGATCTCGCAAAAAATGCAATTCTCCGTTTTGCTCATCTATTCGACCTGCCCACCATGGAAGTGCAACTCGTAGATCTTTGCGCCGCGCCACCAGATCTCTTCGCAGCCGGTAAAACAGGCCAGCTCACCCTGCCAGGTGCAGCGGAATTCGAAATCGCCCTGCACAAAGCGCTCCGGGCCGCGATAAGGCGCATTCGCCGGCACTGCAAGCAGCGCCTTCTTCAGGAAGGGGCTGAAGCCCTCCGGGATCTCAGACGTCAACATAAAGCCGTAATAATTCATTCCCCAAACAGGCTGGTCATCGATCCAAACGGCTTCCTCGCCGATGAAACGCAGGCCACCCAGGTAAGTGTCCAGGTAGCGGTAGTGGCCGCGGCCGTAGGGCAGATCGTGGGAGGCGGTGCGCGAGGAGGATCCCGGCTGTCCTTCACCGGCGTACGTTTTGCCCTTGGCCTCGAGGATAAATTCGACCAATTCGGGATTGTTTTCAAGGGATATCTTGTTCACCAGAAGTCTCCAATCAGGTAGATGAATGTTGGTTAATCATAATTCTACCTGATATTGCCAAGTCTTGGCTGCAAACAGCGCAACCCAGGCCGACTTCACACGTATATAATGCAGGAGAACGGCATGAAAACATACCTCTTCATGACAATGGTCTATATTGCGCTGGTAATCGCCTATGTCTTTGTGTATATCCGCTATACGTTTGTCAAACTCTGGCGCCTGTTAACGAAAGTGGTGGTGTAAACTGTGCGATAAAAAAACGTCCAGTGTTGTGTACCGCCGCATACCCCCGGTGCTATTTCTCTTCCAGCAAAAGATCGCCTAATCTCTGGCGTTCTTCCGGCGTGATTTCCAGTCCCCGGCTCAGGTAATTCTCAATACTGCCGAAATCGGCGCGCATCTGCTCGAAAGCGCCTTCGATGTATCCCCGGCGAGCGTCGAAAAGAGGCTGGAGCTTTTGCGCCAGGACCTCCAAAGGGATGAATCTGCCTATCTTCTGCAGCCTCCTGTGGTTCAGCACCGCCTGCCTGTAGCTCTGCAGGCCCTCGTTCGAGAGCAGGTAATCCTGGATCACCTGCTCCGGCGAAACGCCTAGGGATAACAGGATTAGCCCACTCGCCAGCCCGGTGCGATCTTTCCCGGCAGAGCAATGGATCACGACCGGCAGGTTGCGCTCATCCAGCAGCAGCCGGATGACCCTGGCAAATTCAAGTCGATCATTGCGCACGTACTGCCGGTAGGCCCGGCGCGCAAACTCATCGTAATCCTTCACCAGGCCAAGGCTTTTTCCTTGCGCTGCGCGCTGCCCCAACCACATCAGCGCAACCTGTCCCAAGAAACCCCAAATACTGCGCTGCATGGCGTGGATCGGGATATGGATATTGGCAATTGCCTGTGCAGCCGGCAGCTCCCCTTGAATGCGCTGGTCTTGCTGGGTGCGATCAGGGTTCGCTCTCCTTTCGGAGGTCATGCGCAGGTCGCAAACCAGCCGGATGCCCAACGCCTGGAGGGCGCGCAGATCGTTCTGCGAGGCTTGCGCCAGCCCACCGCTGCGGTAAAGCAGCCCCCTGCGGACATAACGGCCATCTCCGGCCGGATACCCACCGAAATCACGAAAATTAGGAATTGATTCCATAGGAGCTGTTTTTCCGCCACAAGGACTCAGCCATCCTGGCCGAGCGTAAAATGCGAGCCTACTTCAGGCTAGCCCGAAGCAGGCTGTTAGGGCTGCGAGCCGTTTTGGAACGGCACCTGGCAGATTTCGATCCCGGCAGTCTGGAGGAACTTCAAGGCGTTTTCATCCATGCGATAGGAAGTATTGTAAACGAGCCTCTTGATGCCCGCATTGATCAAAGCCTTGGTGCAGTTGATGCAGGGAAAGTGAGTGACGTAACAAGTGGCCCCTTTGGTCGAAACGCCGTGCAGAGCGGCCTGGATGATGGCATTCGTCTCGGCGTGGATCGTGCGCACGCAATGATCTTCTACCATCAGGTGTCCCTCTTCATCGCAGTGGGGCTGTCCGGCGGGTGAGCCATTAAAGCCGGTGGTCAAAATACGCTTTTCAAGCACCAGAACACAGCCGACAAAAGCACGATCGCAAGTGCTGCGTTCCGAAACAGCGTAAGCTATTTTGATAAAGTATGAATCCCAATCCGGTCGCATTGTTTTCTCTACTCCTGTGAACAGAATTTATTACTGCCAGCGCAGTGATCTTTACTGCGCACCTTACTCATAACGGAAGAAACGAATCCCGATGATAAAAAAGACGACGGCAAACCCCAACAGCACCCCGGCTTCCGGCAGGATCTGCACCAGGCCCTGGCCGCGCATCGCCAAGTCGAGCATCCCCTGCATGGCCCAGGTGGTTGGCAAGACTTTCACCGCCGTGCGCACGAATTCCGGGAACAGCTCCATAGGATACCAACAGCCGCCGAGCAGCGCCATCACCATCCCCAACATGATGCTCAGCCCGCCGGCCTGGCTTTCCGTTTTTACAAAAACTCCCAGGGTGGTTCCGAACGCCGCCGCCGAAATAGCAAAAGCCAACATAATGACCAGCAAGCCGGCCAGATCGTTGCCCCAGTTCACTTTCATCACCAGGATACCAAAGGCCACCAACAAAGCCATCTGAACCAAGGCAATCAACACCTGCCCGGTGATCGTGCTGAGCAGGTACATGGCGCGGTGGGTGGGCGTGGTCAAGATGCGGCGCAGGGTGCCTTTCTGGCGCTCATAAGCAAATGAACCGCACAGGGCGATCAGCGGGATGAAAACCCAGGTAATCAACTGCCCGGCGGAAGAATTGGTAGCCGGATCGTATTCGATCGGATCGGCCGTCTCGGCCTGGGTCATTGCCAGGCGATCGGGCGCCTCTTCCAGGGCCTCTTGAGACTTTTCAAGAACCTGTTCGAAATAAACCTGGCGAGCCTGCATGGTTTCAAAAGGCTGCAGCACCTCGGCCTGCTCGACCGCCGCCAGGGCAATTTCTACTGCGCTGCTGGTACGCTGCACGGCCATCTGCAAGGCTCTCTCGGCAGCCAGGGCATCCAGGTTGTTGGGCAGTTGGTACAGTTCCAGCGTGGCCCTCCCTTGCTTGAGCGCTTCAAGCCCAAACCCCGGCGGGATGACCAGCACGGCAGATACCTGGCGCTGCTCGAGTTGGCTCTCGGCCTCCTCCAGTTCCATTAAGACCGGCCGCACCGCTGTCGAAAGCTCCAGTGCGGCTGCCAGGTCCGCTGAAAGCAGCGTGCCGGCCTGGTCGACCACGTACAGGCGGATGCGATTATCTTGATCGCCCGATCTGGTCCCGCCGGCCAGGATGACCGTGAACACCACCGGCAAGATCAGGAAGAACAGCCATTCGGACAGGCTGGCGAAACGCAGGATGGTATCTTTTTTGATAATGGCAAACATCTTTTTCATAAAGCACTCTATTTCTGGGCAATCGCCTGGCGATTAAAGAGCAGGGACGATATGCCAAACAGCACCACGCCCATCACCAATAAACCGGCCAGCGTCCCGCCCAGGTCAGCCAGCTTGCCGCCCATCGCCAAAATACCGAAACCGTTGATGCCCCAGGCGTTGGGAGTGATCAGGCTCAGGCGCTGCAGCCACACTGGCAGGTTTGACATGTTAAAGAAGCTGCCGCCCAAAATGCCAAAGGTCAGCATGATCGCAGATCCAATGTTGGCCACCTGCCCCGGGCTGCGGCCCACGGCCGTGATCAACATCCCCCAGCCAGTGGCGCCAAAGACGGCCGCCAGCACCAGGACTATGGTCCCCAGCGGGTCGCCCCAACGCACCTGGAAGAACACCGTACTGGCAGCAATCAGGATAGCGATTTGCGCCACCCCGGTCAGGAAAATGCCCAATACCTTGCCGAGCAGAACCTGGACCGTCGTGGTCGGTGAGACCAGCAGGCGCGGCAGGGTGCCGCGGGTGCGCTCGATCAAGATCGTCCGCCCGCCATAGCTGACCGTGTACATCAAAAACATCAGGGCCATGCCCGGAGCCATGTAGGCCAACACATCGAACTCAACCTGCGAAGAATCCTCCTCGCTGGCGCTGACCTTCTTAACGCCGATCAAAGAAGCCCCTTCTCGGGAGACCAGGCGCTCGCTCGTTTGCTGAGCAAGCGCAGCAATCGCCCCCGGGTCCATACCGAGCGAACCGCTTTGCAGCATGGCGGTGTACTCAACGTATTCGTCCACTACCAGCTTGCTGCCAATCTGCCCAACTTCTACCCGCCCAATAAATTCTTCCACGATCGACTCGATCACCCCCACGTTGGTCGGCCGGGTGGGGTTGGCATACACTTCGATCTGGGCAAGGGGTGTACTCAACGCAAGCGGTGCAGAGGCATCTTCTGGCGACTCCATGAAGCTCTGGGTGAAGCCAGCCGGGATGATGACCGCCGCAGAAGTCAGGTCGTCATCGACCTGCTTACGGGCTTGCTGCACATCCTCCAGCAGCATTGGTTCGATCAGGTCGGCCAGTTCCGCAGATTGCATCACTTCCACCAGGGTATTCCCAAGCTGCTCGCCATCCTGGTTGACAACCACCAGCGGAATGTGGCTCAGCCCGCCGCCGGAACTGCCGGAAAAGCGCCCGGTAACGAACCCCATGCCAATCGTCAGCAGGAACGGCGCCAGCAGCATCAGAAACAGTCCGGCGCGGTCTCTGAATGCCAGGCGCACATCCTTCATACCAATGAGAAATATCTTCTTCATAAGCATATCCTAATCGCGCAGGGCGCGGCCGGTCAGGTGCAGGAAAACGGCTTCCAGGTTGGGCTCTTCGATGTCCAGCGAGCGGATCTTCAGGCCGCGCTCGTTCGCCTGCCCCACCACAGCCGGCAGAATATCTTCTGCCGAGAGGGTGATAATGCGGATCAGATGATCGGCGAGATCGGCATGGCGCACCCCTGGCACAGCGCGCAAAGCCTCGACCAGCGCAGTGGGGTCCTGTTCTTCGCTAAAGTGCAGCGTCAGCGTATCGGTCTGGCCTACCTGGCAAGTCAATTCTTCCTGCGTGCCCAAAGCGATCAATTCCCCGTGGTCGATGATGCCGACGCGATCGGATAGCTCCTGGGCTTCTTCCATATAATGAGTGGTATACAACACCGTCATTCCTTGCTCGTTCAGGCTCTTGACCGTATCCAGGATCGAACGGCGGGATTGAGGGTCAATGCCAACGGTTGGCTCATCCATAAAGAGCAGGCGCGGCTTGTGCAGCAGCCCAACGCCAATATTGACCCGGCGTTTCATGCCGCCCGAATAAGTGCCCACGCGCTGGTTGGCCTTATCGACCAGCCCAATCTGCTCCAACACCTCGTCGATGCGCATTTTCAAAGCGCTACCGCTCAGGTTATACATCTGGCCCCAGAACGAAAGGTTTTCGCGCGCCGACAGCTCCTCGTACAGCGCCAGGTCTTGCGGCACAACGCCAATCAGCTTGCGCACCGCCATCGGATCCTGCGTGACAGAAAACCCCCCAATGGTCGCGCCGCCGGAAGTGGGTGCGAACAGCGTCGAAAGAATGGAGATGGTGGTGGTCTTTCCTGCTCCATTGGGACCCAGCAGGCTGAATATCTCACCGTCCTCAATAGTAAAGGAAACATTCTTCACCGCAGTGAAATCGCCATACTTTTTTACTAATTCATTGACTTCTAAAATAGCTGACATGAAACAACCCTCTCTGATTAACAAACTACCGCAATTATACGAGAAAATGCAATTAAATATTATACCTATTGTTGCCAGCAGCATTTGTCCCGGTATAAATCAGACTACAGGCTGATTACAAAACCCGGCCCGGCTTTTATACTCCCTGCATAATCCCGCTGCCATTCATCAAGGCAGTAAAAAAATGGAGAGAACATGAACACGACAATCCTTAAAGCATCAGAAATTCACCGCGCCCTACCCATGGGCAACAGCCTGCTGCATATCTTGCGGGGTATTTCTTTCGAGATCCAGCGCGGAGAATGGGTGGCGTTGACGGGGCCTTCCGGGTCGGGCAAATCGACTCTGCTGGGCATTATGGCTGGAATAGATCAGCCAACAGCCGGAAAAATCTACCTGGCCGGCACAGAGATCACCCGCCTTGCCGAACACCGCCTAGCGCGCCTGCGCAACGAGCAGATCGGCATCGTATTCCAGGCTTTTCACCTAATCCCTACCATGACGGCTCGCGAGAACGTGGAAGCGCCCCTCTACATTCATTCCAGGCGCGGCCAATCCCGGCAGCTTGCGCAGGAAATGCTGCAACTGGTCGGGCTGGGAGACCGCCTGAACCACCTGCCCCACCAGCTCTCAGGGGGCGAGCAGCAGCGCGTGGCAATCGCCCGCGCCTTGGTTACCCAGCCGGCCATCTTACTGGCAGACGAACCGACCGGCAACCTGGATAGCGCCACTGGAGAACAGGTGCTCGGCTTGATCACCCGTCTGCGCCAGCAGTTGAAGTTGACGGTGATCATGGTCACGCACGATGCCCATGTAGCCAATTACGCCGACCGGGTGCTGCACATGGTAGACGGGAAATTCACTTCCCAGCCCATGAAGCAAACACTGGCTGATACCCCGGCGATAGCGGCATTCGGCATGGCAGAGGCAGCAATATGAAATGGCGCTATTTCCTTCCCATCGCAATACATAACCTGCGCCTGGGTGGGCAGCGCACGCTGGTCGCGCTGCTCTGCATCGCCTTCGGCGTCATGTCGTTGGCCTCCATGACCCAACTGGTCGAAGTGATCTCGTACCCCCTGCTGGTGGATGTGCGCGCCGGCCTGGGGGGCGACCTGTCCATATCGCGCAGCCAGGAAAACGAGATCGCATCCGAAGAAATTCAAGAGCTAGAAGAATTACAAAAGGCAGGCGATATCGATCGATTCACCTGCCTTTCAACCAATTATCCACTCACCTTGCGCGTCCAACATACCGGCAAGATGCATTTCATCGGCGAGGGACAGGGCATTGAAACGCAAAAATATCCCCTGGTTGGCAAGATGAAAGTGAAAGGAACGACCAACGCCAGCCTGGCTGCTTTACTGGATGATACCGGCGATGTACTGATCACATCCGACCTGGCGCGGGAAGCGGACTTGCAACCTGGAGATGAGATTATTCTGTCCGACCTGGTTGTTGGAGTCCCCCAGGCCGGGCGTGTGGTCGGGATCATCCTGGATACGCCCGACCATCATGGCAACACACTGTATTACAACCAGGAAACCGCCCAGGCCCTGGCAGGCACAGAAAATGCCATCAGCCGGGTTCTTCTAACCGCGCCGGACCCAGATGCATTGGAGACAAAGCTCAAAGATAAAGGCTGGAACGTTCTGACCGTCCAACAAAGCAAGGAAAGCAATCAAAAATTCCAAGACCTTTTCAGTCTTCTGCTGAAAGGCGCAGGCATCTTAGGGCTGCTGGTGGGCGGGATCGGCATCGCCAACACAATGCAAGTACTGTTGGAACGCCGCACCAAAGAGATTGCCATCCTGAAAACGATGGGGTACAGCCAGGCCGATCTGCTGGGCCTGTTTATGCTGGAAGCCGGCTTGCTCGGCCTGTCCGGAAGCCTATTAGGAACCGGGCTGGCAGTTGCCGTCTCTTACCTCCTGGTCGGCCTGCTGGGACGCGTGGTCACCTTCTTGCTGTTCTGGTCTTTTTCTCCCGCCATCCTGGCAGGCAGCCTGTTGGTCGGCATTCTGACCACGCTGTTGTTTGCAATGCATGCCATCGTGCGCGCCAGCCGCGCCCGCCCGGCCGCGCTGCTGCGTAACGAACGCCCAGAAATCACCCGGATGCCCTGGGCTCAATTGCTCTTGCTGGGTGCAGGTTTAGTGCTGCCCTTTTTCTTGGTCACCAGCCTGGTCATGGGTTCGGCGATTGAGGGCCTGGGCGTGATCCTGTTCGCCCTGGCAGGATTGGCCATCCTGGGAGGTTTATTGGGCGGCGCAGTGTGGCTTACTACCCGACTGCTGCCTGTGCGCCGGTTTGCGCTGGTTAATATGGCCCGCAACAATCTCAAACGAGGCAGCTTTGACATGATCTTTGCCACAATCGCTTTGTTTGTCGGGGTGTTCACCCTGATGATGGCCGCGGTCATCACGCAAAGCGCCGATCGTGAAATGCTCGAGCACACCATCGCCAGCCCCGGCTTCAACCTGACCATGATCGGAAACAGCACATCGGAAGATGCGATGCAGGCGGCCCTGGTCGATTACCCGGTTGAACGCCTGGCGCAAGGATATGAGCTGCCCGTTGGAAAGATCACCGTGACAGGCGCCGGCAGCTCAGCAGACATTGCGCCGCTCTTGATCGGGCGCACTGAAGCGGCGGATTATCTTTTGCAGGGCGCAGCCTGGAACTCGGTCGATGAGGGCGTTTATGTATACAAGTATGCTTCGATTGCAGAAGGCAGCCAGGTTCAGGTGCGCCTGTCCGATGGCAGCCACCATACCTTCACCGTGGTCGGGACATACGAGCACAACTTCGCCCTTTTGCCGAACCGCCTGAGCTACGGACTGCTCCTGCCCGCCGATGCCCTTCTGGCAATAGGCAAACCCGAAACCTTCCTGCTCTTTGCGCAGCTGCCAGGCAATGAGTTGCAGCGCATCAGCACAAAATTAGGACAGGCGCTACCCCAGGCGACCCTGATCGATCAGGTCGCTTTCCAGGAGCGCTATAACGATGTGTACCAGAACCTGTACGTCTTTGGCATGGCAATGGCGGGATTGTCTTTCCTGGCAGGCGTCTTGCTGATTGCCAACGCGGTCAGCCTGGCGATGATCAATCGCAGCCACGAATTAGGCGTTCTCAAGGCGCTGGGATATTCTCGCCGGCACATTCTGACCATGCTGGCGGTTGAATATACTCTCATCGCTGTGATCACCGGCCTGGCAGGCATCGCAGCTACCCGCATCGTATTGAACATACTCGCCTGGATCAACCAGATCAGCGCCGAGCTGCTCTGCATGGACTTGGGAACTGCGGGAGTGGTCCTGATCGCAGGAATTGGCCTGACGCTGCTGACTGTACTGGCCGTCGCCAGGAAACCAACCGAAGTTCCTCCCAGGGTGATATTGAGTGAAGGCATTTGATCAATCGCCTGGATACTGTATAGGGGAAATCGCTCCAAACGCGATCATTCCAGGATGCTTTAAAGTTAATTTCAGCCAATCACAAAAATAGAGTAAGATTATATTGGTCAAGCAGCAATATGAGACTCTTAAAACGGTTCTTCAGACTTTTCACCGGACTGCGAGGCAAGCTCACCTTCACCTACACCCTGGTCACCGTGGCGGCTTTGCTGGCATTGGAAATCATCGCGCTGGGATTTTTCGTGCTGCTCCTGTCTGTGAGCAATACAGACAAGCAACAATACATTTCCGATGTGTATTCCACGCTTTCCTGGCAGATCGATGAATACCTGGCGCAAGAGCCCCCAGACACGGTTACCTTACAAGCCTGGTTGGATGATGTTTACGCCTCGGGTTATGCCAGCGTGGAACCTACCGACTTTACTGACAGTCCAACGGCAGCCATTGCGCCACGACACCCGATGTATATCCTTTCGGTTGAAGGGATCATCCTGGCGCAAACATCGCAGAATAACGACCACCTGATCGGAAGCGCCTATGAACCTCCTGATATCGCCGGCGCCCAGGAGGCCTACCAGGCTGCCCGGCGCCTGGATTTCTCTCCCTCGAAAATCTACGTTCGCGACAAGGATGGCAGTTATTGGGTAACCGTTCCAGTGCATATCCGAAACGAGGGAAGCCAAGATATCAAGCTGGTGGGATTCATTATCTTGAATATCGAACCACCCCCAGCCTTCATCGTCTCCATCCTCCCAGTGCTCATCACCGGTGTTTTGATCACCGCCATCCTGCTGTTGATGGGCGTGGCTCCTTTTGGAACACTATTTGGCTTTATCATGGCACACAGCCTGACCCGGCGCTTGAGCAAACTGGTATCGGCTGTGGACGCATGGAGCGAAGGAGATTTTGATTACACAACCCAGGATCGCTCGCAAGATGAGATCGGCTATTTGAGCATACGACTGCGGCGGATGGCAGAACAGATCCAGGTTTTGATGCAAACCCGCCAGGAATTGGCAACTCTGGAAGAACGCAACCGGCTGGCGCGCGAATTGCACGACGCGGTCAAGCAGCAGATCTTTGCCGCCCAGATGCAGCTGCGCGCCGCCCGTAACACGCTGGCATCCGACGCACAGGCAGCGGGGATCAACCTGGCCGAGGCGGAAGAACTGGTCAAGAGCGCTCAGCAGGAATTGGGCATGCTCATTGCCGAGTTGCGCCCGGCAGCCCTGGAAGATCAGGGGTTGCCTGGGGCGCTGCGGGCTTACCTGGAAACCTGGTCGCAGCACGCCGGTATCCAGGCCGCTCTGACGGTCTCTGGGGAGCGCAACCTTGATCTGCACATCGAGCAGCAGCTTTACCGGGTTGCACAGGAAGCACTGGCAAACATAGCCCGCCACAGCGGAGCCAGCAAAGCCTTCTTGCAGTTGGAATATACGTTGGACCAGGTTGAACTAAAAATCAGCGACAATGGAACCGGATTTGAGGTGGACCAGCTCACGCAAACAGGGTTTGGCCTGGACAGTATGCAGCAGCGCGTCGCCGAGATGAGCGGCGTGCTCAGCATCACCAGTGAAAAAGGGAAAGGCACCCAAATCTCAGCGATCATTCCGACTGCGAATACCCAGGCGACCACGAAAGCCGCCATATCCACAGGAACAGAAAAATGAACACTCCAAATACAATTACCGTCATCCTAGTAGACGATCACAGCGTGGTGCGGCTTGGATTGAAGGCCTACTTTGCCACGCTGCCAGATATTCAGGTAGTAGCTGAGGCCGGCTCCGGTCAAGAGGCCGTAGAGTTGGTGAAGCAGTATGCGCCAGATGTAGCCTTGATGGATCTGGTCATGCCGGGGATGGATGGCGTCGAGACCACGCGCCAGGTAAAGAAAGCCAGCCCGCGCACCCAGGTCATCGTATTAACCTCGCACCACAACGATGAACACATCTTTCCCGCGATTCGCGCTGGAGCGCTCTCTTACATCTTGAAAGACGTAGACCCAGACGACCTGGCTGAAGCCATCCGCAAGGCTTGTGTTGGAGAGGCCGTGCTGCATCCCCGGGTAGCTGCCCGGCTGATCAAGGAAATGCAAGGCGGGCGCAAGGACGATCTCAACCCATTTACGGAGTTGAGCGAGCGCGAATATGAGGTGTTAAAGCTGATCGCCAATGGTATGAGCAACCGAGAAATTGCCGAGGCTTTGGTGATCAGTGAAAAGACAGTCAAAAGCCACGTGACCAACATTCTCAATAAACTACACCTGGCAGATCGAACCCAGGCAGCCGTCTTTGCCTGGCGAGAGGGAATAGCTCGGCGCGCTCCATAAAGCCCCAACCTCCGGAAGTTTGCCTGGGTGTTGTTGGTGGTACTATATTCCGCTAACAACACCCCTTTGCCTTTTGGTTAATTCCTCAATTCGGGTATAGAATAAAACAATGTGTTTACATCACCCATCGCTCAGGAGGGAAGCATGTCCACCCGGTTAAGAATTCTATTCGTGATGATTTTCTTATTGCAGGCACTTCTATCAGGCTGCGAAGGTGGAAAAGAAGATCTAGTAGCCACCTCGGCAGCCGGCACCCAGGTGGCTGCGGCAGCCAACGAAGCGGCCACGGCCACGGCTGCCGCCAAGGCTGCTCAGGTCAAGGCGACCGAAGCCCAGGTAACAGCCCTGGCAGCCACCCAGGCAGCCCGGGCCACCCTGGATGCCCAGTCGACGCTGGACGCTGCCGCCCGCGCCACCGAAACTGCCGTCGCCGGCGCGACCGGCACCGCCGAGGCCTTTGTGACCGAAACGGCCCTGGCGCGCAACGCCACCGCCACCGCAAAGATCTATGTGCGCCAGACGGCCACCCAAGAAGCAGTCTTGCAGCGCACCGCCGCCGCCCAGCCCATGTTCGACCTGGTGCAGAACCTGTATGACACCGGAGTGATCTCGAAAAACCAGGGAGAATTCCACGCCATCGATGATTTCGACAAAAGCTGGGCGCAGCGCGGCTGGTATTCGTACACTCCCACCGGCTACAAGCCAGAAAACTTCGTCATCGACGCCGATACCTGGTGGGAAGCAGCCGACAAATATGCTGAAGATTCCGGCTGCGGCATCGTCTTTCGCGAAGGCAAAGAAGGCAGCGATCACTACATGATCTTCTACAGCATCGAAGGCTATGCCAGCCTGATCCGTTATAAAGGCAATTACTTTAACTTGCTGAACAGGAAACTGGTGGATCGGGAAAACGTCACCGAGCGCAGCGCTCACATCACCCTGGTGGTCGAGGATGATTGGATCACCTACTATATCGACGGCGAACAGGTGATGCACTGGCAGGATATTGGCATCACTTCGGGCAACCTGCACCTGACACTGGTTTCGGGCACGAACAAGGATTTTGGCACCCACTGCAAAATGACCAATATCGGCCTGTGGATCTTGAAATAATATTCTAAGAAAGCCGCCGCCTATATTCGAGACTATAATAGTATTAAGAATTATGGCTGCCACAGTGGCAGAGGTTATCCAGATGTACTCGCCCTGCAGGAGGTACCGATGAGCAATCAGTTGGTCGGCCAAACGATCGAGCGATATCAGATCACCCGTATGCTGGGAGAAGGCGGCATGGGAGCAGTGTACCTGGGACACGACATCACCCTGCAGCGAGATGTCGCCGTCAAAGTCATGCATCCCCATTTTGCCCGTATGTCGGATTTTCGCGAGCGTTTTCTGCAAGAGGCTCGTTCTGCTGCTCGCATGAGCCATACCGGCATCGTTCAAGTATATGATTTTGGCCAGCAAAAAGATCTGCTGTACATCGTCATGGAGTTCATCCCCGGCAGCAACTTGCAAGAGATGCTCAAGGAACTGCGCCAGCAGAACCAATGGATCCGCCTGGACGAGGCGGTTGGCCTGCTGAGACAGGTGGCGCTGGCTTTAGACTATGCCCACCGCCAGGGAGTGCTGCACCGCGATATCAAACCCGCCAATATCATGCTGCACCCCGAGCCGGCTGAAGAACTGTCTTTCCATCCGGTGATCACCGATCTTGGCCTGGCCCGCCTGGCAGGAGGCCAGGGACTGACGGCAGATGGCACATCGATGGGCACGCCCACCTATATGTCGCCGGAACAGACCCTGGGAGAGAAGGTAGATGCCCGCAGCGATGTGTATTCCCTGGGCGTATTGTTGTACGAACTATGCGTGGGCCAGCTTCCTTTCAAAATCAGCACCTTATCCGAAGCCATTCGCTGCCACACCAAAGAGCCGCCGCCTCCGCCGCGCTCGATCCAGCCCAACCTGCCCGTGATGCTCGAAAAGATCATCCTGCGCTGCATGGCAAAATCGCCCGACGATCGCCCGCCCAACGCGGCCGAACTGGCCAAAGCACTGCTGACCATCCAACCAAAGGTCAAAGACACAGCAACTTCTACCATAGCCGGGAATGCAGTCAGCCTGGTCACCCAATATGAAAAAAGCATTGTCGAGCCGCGCGGCCCTTCCATACTGAGAGAGATCGACCAGGCCGGTGGAACAGGCCCGGCTGTGCTTCAAGACAGCCTGCGGGTGATGGCGCCCGATGCAACCGTCCGGTTAGTGGCTTTCAAAGCCGGCGGGATGATCATTGGGCGCGACCAAACCACGGATATTCCGCTGGCAGACAATAAGATTTCTCGCCAGCACGTGCGGATTGAATTTGATGGCGCCAGCTACCGCGTCACCGATCTGAACAGCCGCAATGGCACTTACCTGGGAAACAACAAGCTGCTCCCCGGCGTAGCCGAGGTCTGGCAGGCAGATGCTGCGCTGCGAGTAGGCGACACCTGGTTGAGCCTGGTGCGCCCTGCCGCTCCAGGCAGTGGCATGGTCGCTCCGGGGCAGGGTTTCGCCGGGCAAGGTTTGCGCCAGACGCCAGTCGTCAGCGCCGCCTACGTAGTGCGCTCCGATGGCTCCCGTTTAGAACGCAGCCAACTGCGTTCCAGCACCGGCGGGGGACGGGTGGCAGTGCACATCGAACCAATGCAAGTTCCCCTAGAAGTCGATCGACCGGCTACACTGCGCATCTTGCTGCTGAACCAGGGCAGCATGGTCGATCATTTCCATGTTTCGACCCAGGGCGTGCCAAACAGTTGGGTCAAGAACCTGCCACCGCCCTTGCAGCTCATGCCGGGCCAACAACAGGAGGCAACCTTGATGGTACAGGCGCCGCGTTCGCCAGAAAGCCGCGCCGGGCGACATGCGCTGTCGGTGCGCGTCCACAGCCAGAACGCACCTACAGAGATCGTGGAAACTGCCATCAACCTGGTCGTGACGCCCTATTCCCAATTCAAGAGCGAGCTTCACCCGGAGCGGATCTACGGCGGCAGGAACGCCCGCCTGACCGTGCGCAATCAGGGCAATGCCCGCGAAACGTATCAACTCGGTTGGAGCGATCGCGGCGATGATTTGATTTTCAAACCCCAGCAGGCGCGCCTGGATGTTCCTCCGGGAGAAAGCGCCTCGTTCGAGTTCAGCGCCGTTCCCAAGCGCCGCCGGTTGTTTGGCAGGGATGAAAGCTGCGTCTTCAAAACACAGGTGACCTCTCCAGCCGGTGAAACCCAACAGCATTCCGGAGAGCTGGTCAGCCGCGGCCTGATCCCTGCCTGGGCGATCTTGCTCGCTTTCTTATTGTGCGCCTTGCTGACCGCTTCGCTGGGTTGGGTTGGATACTCACAGTATACTGCGACGGGCAAGGCCACCCAGAGCGCGCTGGATCGCGCCGCTACAGAAGTGGCAGCGCAAATGGCAGTGCAGAACACCCAGAAAGCCCGCGATTTAGCCAACCAGCAAACCCAGCAGGCCCTGCAAACAGCCGACATCCAGACCCAGCAAGCGCTGGGGCAGGCGAATGCGGCTACTCAGACCCAGCAGGCTTTGATCGACCAACAGAAGAACATGGACGCCACATCCATGGCAGCTACCGCCAAGGCGCAAGGAGATGATGACGGCGACGGCCTGAGCAACAACGACGAGATCAAAGCGGGCAGTAACCCACAAGTCGCCGATACAGATGGCGACGGATTGAACGACGGCATGGAAATCTACCAATACGGCACATCGCCGATCAAGCTCGATTCGGATGGCGATACCCTCACGGATGGACAAGAAGTCGAAATGGGCATCAGCCCCATCAACCAGGATACGGACGGCGATGGACTCTTCGACCAGGTGGATCCGGATCCCCGCCAGCCCCCTACCCCCACGCCGGCAATCCCCCCGGGTGGGATCAGTTGGAACTGCGACGGTACCTACCAGCGTTTGCGAATAGAAGATGGCGGAGCCCAGGGGTACACTATTTCCGTCGATAACTGGGATGGCATCCAATGGGCTACCTTCTGGGCGTTCGAGGTCGGCGACCCGATGGAAAGGCAGTTGTTAGTGCAGGAGGCCGGTCTCTACAAGTTCGGAAGCTGTCGCCAACTGCTCATTTTGCCGCTGCGCTACAGCGGCAGCGGAACGACCCTGGATTTGCAGGTCTTCGGCTGGACCGGGTTTACCGTCGCCCCCGTTATGCAGTTGAACGGGATGACGCATGGCAAATGGAGTGTCAGCGGTGACACGATCAAAGTGCAGTATTCGGTCTATTTGTTCGGCGAACCGAATTGCTGTCCGTGCAACACCAGGACGGATAGTTATACCTGGCAGGGACAAATCTTCAAATCATCAGGCTCAACCACCAATCCCACCTACACAGGCGACGCGCCGGAAGAATGCTCAGTCCAACCCCTCCCCACCCTGGGCATCATTCCCAAGATCATCCTGACGCCTTTGCCTCTCATTCCCATCAATCCCTGAGGCAGCTTCACCCGCTCGGGTGAAGCCTAAGCATCGATGCCAGGCGCCCTGCCCCCTCTCCCAATCCCAGAGCCGCTGCGTGGAGCAGAGATCGGTTCGTTTGCCCATGACACCCTCGTGCGCCGCCTGCCCGAAATTGGGCGGCGCACCCTGGCTGAGAATTATAATGATTCCGAGCGCCGCTTTCATCCACAGTCAGTTGCCCGCTGGCGAGCTTTGCTCAAGGATCTGCCTGACGGAAGCATCCGCCTGCTCGATGATCCCGGTGCGCCGGACGAAGCCGCCTGGAATGGCTACCTCGCCCCTTACATCGGCCTGTCCTGGCTGCAGATCCCCTGGTTCCTGGCAGAGACCTATTTCTTCCGCAGCCTGCTGGCCGCCAGCGGTTATTTCCAGCCTGGCCCCGGCTTTGGCCTGGACCCCAATGCCTACCAAAAACAACAAGGGCTGATCCTATATCATGACGCCATCCGGCGCGCCTGCCGACAAGCTGAGAGATGGCTCTATAGAGCCGCAATATCTTGCGACTTATTGGCGGAATTATTCCAGTTCGACCTGTGGGGCAACCAGGCGGATCTCAGCCTGTGGCCTGCTGACGAGCAAGAACGCCCCGACCGCGGTCAACAAGACCCAGAACGCTCTCACTATCTGCTCTGCGACGATAGCCGCCTGGCAGCCGAGTGCCTGCTGCAGTCAGCCGGCGGGGCCCGGGTGGACTTCTTGCTGGACAATGCCGGGGCTGAACTGGTCAACGATCTGCTGACAGCCAACTGCCTGCTGGCGTGCGGCATTGTCAGGCAAGTGATCTTCCACCTCAAGCCCCATCCCACCTACGTTTCCGATGCCACCATTGCGGATGTGCTTCTGACCTTGAATTTCATGCGCTCGCTATCCACCCCCAGCCGCTCCGCAGCCGAACATTTGCAAGCGCACCTGGAACAGGGACGGCTGGTGCTGCAAGACGATTATTTCTGGACTTCTCCCCTGGCATTTTGGGAAGCACCTGCAGAACTGCGCCGCACTTTATCGGCCGCCACCCTCCTGATCAGCAAAGGCGATGCCAATTACCGGCGCCTGCTGGGGGATCGCCACTGGCCCGTTACCACATCTTTTGCCCAGGCGCTGTCGTACACCCCCGCGCCGCTGCTGGCGCTGAGAGTCTCCAAATCGGATGTGATCGTTGGCCTACCGGCCGGGCGGGCCGAGCAATTGGATCTTGAAGAACCGCTCTGGCGATACAGCGGCCGCTGGGGAATGATCCAATTTGCCAGCGGGGAACAACAGCTACCAACGGACGGGATCGATCCCGCTGGATAGCAGCTCGCCCTGCGGGGTGACGATGATCTCGGCTGGTGGAACAGCCTCCAATTCTGCTAACGAATATCGCTCGCTCAGCAAATGCACTATCTTATTGGCTGAACCGCGCAAGCCCTGCACCCGGCGCCGCGCCTGGTCATACCGCCCCGCAATGAGCACATCGATATCTACCAGCGCCTCTCGAGCGGCGGGGATTTGCTCGATCTCCTGCAGGCTAAAACCGCTGAAGACCAGGATCGAAAGGGTCGTCTCGATCCGTACCCGCCGCAGCAGCACCGCCAGCGGACCGGGCTGCAGGAAAGGCTCACCCCCGCTGACCGTCAGGCCTTCGATATCGTTCTTTCCATCCTTGATCCAGGCGAACACATCGGCAGCAGAAACCACTTGCCCGGCTTGCAGATCGTGCGTCGATGGATTGTAACAGCCTGCACAGCCCAGCGAACAACCCTGCAGCCACAGCACGGCGCGCCACCCGGGACCGTTGGCCCGGCTGCGCAGCATGAAAGAATGCAGACGCAATTCGTCCCCGGCAAGAGCAGCCACAGACCTCAACCGCCTTTCAAGCGTTGGGGCTGGTCGGCACTGTTCTTTTGCGCTGTAGATTGCCCCGTCTCACGGAGTTCTTGACCTTCCTCGTACGCTTCCGGGCGCATTTCGCGCAGCTCCACCTGGCCGCCCAACACCTCTTCCAAGGCCTTGGTCAGGTCCAGGCAGCTTGCGCCCTTGACCCCGCGCACTTCGATGCGCACGCGCCCGTCTTTCTCAATAAAAATTTCGACCTCTTGCATTTCCATCGGTACGCCTCCTATGCCACCCGGCGCAGCGTCAGGTGAAGCTGGCCGCCTTCCTGGGATTCTTCCTGGACGAGATCGAATCCCTGCTGCTGAAGTTGATCCACGGCAGCATGATATGCATATCGCTGCACCACCTGCTGTTGAAATTGATCGATCCTGGTCTTGCTCAACCCCCAGCGATCGAGAACCATCTCATAGGCTTCGCCGGAGCGGCGGAAACCGATATCGCGGCCAATCCCCGGCGCCGAGACCTTGATCTCGGCCCGCATCCTGCTGGCAAAACCACCGATCTGAACATTGCCCGTCTCGTAACGGCAGTTGAGATCAGCCAAAGCCTTGAGCAGGTAATCTTGCTGCACCATCTGGGTGCGAATACGGGTGAAATGAGACATCCAACCATCTCCTTTGCTAAGAAAGCTTGACCACCGGGTAATCCCGGTGGGTTAAGCGGCCGTCCAACAGGTCGCGGGCAGTGATGGTCAGCCGTTTATTACGATCGATATTAAACTCCACTTCAAAGCGCGGGGCACCCTGGGCTGCAGGCGGCTCCGCTTTCAAGAAAGTGGGGTTATGTTCGTTCATCCAGAACAGGCTGCGGCGTTCTTCTTCCTCCACCGTAACGGCAGACACCCGCGCCGCCCCGCCAGGATCGAACACCAACTCAAAATGCCCGGCCTCTACCGGACGGGAGCGCTGTTCGCCAATCTCAAAGATCGCCAGGCCAAGCTGAGATTGCCCATCGTGGCTGGCTTTAACCGTCAACCGGGCCACCGGTTCGCGAGTGGGATAAGCCGAGCCGCGCGGCACCAGGATCCGGTAATCATACTCGCCGTGCTCACGATCGACGAACCGAATGGCATAATCATGTTGGATAAAGTCGAAGAAATCCACCCCAGCTACAAAGGCGGCTGCGCCGCGGGCAATCGCATCCAGCGGCCGGTTGAGCATCACCCGCTCCTTACCAAAGATCCGCCGTAGGGTGCGCTGCACCGAAGGGATCTGGCTGCTGCCGCCCACCATCAACGCGGCCTTGATATGCTCGTCCGTGTAACCGCGCTCGCGAGAGGCATTCAGCGCCCGCCGGATCACCCGGTCGATCTCGGCATAGGCTTCGTGCTGGTCCAGCAGGTCTTCGAGCTGCTGGCGAGAAAACTCCGCATACAACGCCGCGCCGCTTTCGGGATTGACCACGCTGAGGCTGGCCATCTCTTGAAACGAAAGCTGCTCCTTGAGACGCTCGCATTCTACCAGCAGTGCATTGCTAACCTGGCGGATATCTTCATCGGCATCGCTGCGCCCATTACGGCGCAAGATTTCCTGAAACAACCATTGGTCCAGCGTGATCCCGCCCAGCTCGGTGCCGGCCTTTCCCAGCACCCGGCAACGCCGCCCGGCGGCACTATTCTGCTTGTGCGCTCCTTGATCACCCCCGGCGCCGCCTTCTTCGACCAGCACAATGGAAACATCCAGCGTGCCGCCGCCAAAGTCGAAGATCAGGTAGACATCGCCCGGTTGGATATGTGCGCCATAGCCCAAGGCAGCCGCCGAAGGCTCATCGATCAGGCGATAACGCGGTAGGCGCGCCCCCTCCACCACCTCCCCCAGCCAGTTCTCGTAATGCTCGAAAGATTCAACCGGCACGGTCAGAGCAATCTCCTCATCGCCCAGGTCCAATTCCTGGGTAGCAAAAATCAGGATACTGGAGAGAAAATCCTGCCCGGCCTTGACCGGCGATACCCGCCGCCCATTGATCACTTTTTGCAGCGGGCTGCGGTTGATGATATACCGTTTCATCCAGCGAAAGGTCTGGTTGGCCTGGTACAGGTTACGCTCCAACACCTGGTTGCCGATCCACATACGCTCGTCGCTGCTGTAATGCACCAACGAAGGCACGCTTGAGATCTGCTCCTCACCTTGCATGGAGAGCCGCCCGTATTCTGGAATATGCAAGGGAACGCCCTCCCGGCGGGTTTCATCCCAAACCGCGATCACGGAATTCGAGGTGCCAAAATCGATGCCCAACCGTCCCGCCATGCTCTACTCCTGAGAAGGGGAAACCCCGGCCTTGCGCAGCAAACGGCCCTGGTACGACAGGCCCGAAAAACGGATCACAACCAACTGACCTGGGGCAAGCTGCGCTTCGGCGCTCAACGCCTGGTGATGATCCGGGTCAAAGGCCGTATACTCTCCAACCGCGCCTTCCAGGGTCAGGCCGCGGTTTTGCAGCCCGCGCGCCAGGCTCTTCGCCACCACCAACACATCCCGCGCTTGCAGGGGCTTGTTCTCGACGCTTACCAAATGATCCTGGGTGAAAAGCTGTGAAAGCGGGCCGGCCAGTTCCGCTAGCAGCGCCTCCATGCTCTCCTGAACTTGCCGGGCACTGCGCTGTTGGCCCTGGCTGCGCTCGCGTTCCAGGTCTGCCTTGAGTTGTTGGATCAAGCCTTCTTTCTCAGCCAGTTCCAGGCGCAGTTGTTGAACTTCGCTCTGCACAGCCAGCGCGTCGGCCTGTGCGCCATCCCTGGCGTCGGTTTTCGCCTTCCAACGATCGAAAAAATTCTTCAACATACGACCGCCTCCCGGTCACTCAATCTCGATATCGTACTCGCCAAATTTGATATCGACCAACGCATCGATCTCGATATCGAAGCGGAAACGGAATTGTAGCACAAGATGGACAAATTTCAACGCCTCGACCACGCCGCGCGGCAAATTATTTCCCTCGATCAGGGCAGCAATGACGGGCATTTGGCGAGGCGCCGCCAACCCGAGCGGGCGATTGAACAGCTCCGGCAGATCGAGAACGCGCAAATCCCAGAAAGTAAGGGTGCTGTCAGCCTGGCTCACCGCCATGAAAGCCTCATCAGGGGTAATATGCAGCGAAGTGATCTGCGGCCCAATATTTTGCTCTGTGGTCGCATAAGTTTTCAAGGCCGGGTTGACAGCCGCCTGCGAATAATCCCAGGGAATGAACTGCAATGTGCCTTCGGCGCCGGCCGTGATCACCACCGGATGCCGCCTCAGAGCGGCTATTCCCTCCACAGAGCCGGTGTGCCGGGCTACCAGCTCGTTTTGCAGCTCCAACGAACGGGTTTGCATGGCGAGCACTTCACCGTTGTATTTACCGGCAAACAATCCCATGCCATCGGCAAAGAAAGCCGCACTGCGCACCGTCCCCGGCAGGCGCTTATCGCTGCCCTGGCCAATCCGTTTCAAAGACGGCAGCTCTATCACCGTCACCCCCTGGTGGAGAAGAGCGGCATGCTGCTGGCTGGCCGAGATACAGGCGCCGCGCGGCCAAAAAGCGAACTTGACCGTTTTGAGGATTTTGGGCGAGCTTCTCCCAGCACCGCGCACCTCACCGCCCAGGTCAAGTAAAGCAACCGACCGGTCGCGCGCTGCCACCAAAACATAATCTCGCAACCCTTTACTGCCCTGGTTATCTCGATCCTGATCCGCAGGAGTTGTACCCAACTCAGTGATCGAGCCGTTAGCGGTATAGATCACGGCAGCAGTCCCGATCTGCTGCGAGCCGTTTTCATGGCAGGCATACACCGAACAAGGCGCCTGGGCGTTGGTGCGCTCTGCCGCCAACAGCACATCCTGCGAAGTGTAGGCGACCTTACCAATCGAATGCTCGAAACGATTCAGTACCCCCCCGACTGCCGCCTGGCGGTAGTCCCACAGCAAGATCTTGCGGCGGCTGGTGCCCAATGCCAATAAGGACCGTTTGGGTGAAAAGGCAAGATCGTTAATGCGCCCATGAAGCAGATGCACGCGGGCGCGCAGCACTGCCGGCGGCAGGTAATGATCGATCTCCTGGCTGGCCTTCAAAGCCGGCTCGCTCGCCTGCGCAACCAACTGCTGAAAGATTTTCTGCTCGTCGCCGGCCTGCGGCTGCCACCCTTGCGCGGCCAGCCGCTGCACAACGCTGATGCCCAGGGCAGGCGGCAGTTCCACGATCAGCGCCCACAACCGCTCCCATTCTTGTCGTTCGCTCAGCACTTGCACCATGATCTTAAAATCTGCTGCATCCATGCTGCGCAGCCGCAAGCGCACGTTGGGGCCGCTGATGATCGGCAGGAACTCGGCTCGCCCGGCCTGCCGCACCTGGTTCTTGATGCGCTCGCGCAATGGGGCATCCGCCGACTGGTACAGCGTGGACAGAATCTGGTGATCGAAATCGATCAGCGTGTATGCTTCCCACTGCCCGGTCAGGAATAGAAACAGGGCGCGCTGCGTCGAGTCTTTGGGCAGGTAGCCGCCCTTTAAGACCGCTGCCTGCAATACGGGGTTGTCATCTTCCAGAAATGCCCGGCAGGCGGATTCCTGGGCAAGTGAGTTTTGCAAACTCGCCAGCGCTTGCCCGGCCTGCTCTACCACAAACCCATCCCGGTCGCGGCAGGCCGCGGCCAGAGCCGGAACGATCTCATCACCGTCCTGCTGCAAAGCGGCGGTATTGCCTGTTTTGATGGCGCTCAGAGCGCGCGCCTGCGGTGGGCCACCGGCCACATAACCTGCCTCGAGGAGGATCTCTTCCAGGAGCGGTTGGCGCGTTTCCGCCCACAACAAGCAAAAAGCGTCCACCACGCCGGCCTGCTTGAGCTGGCCCAGGCAAGCTCGCGCACGCAGTCGCAGGCGCGTATCGTCATCCGCCAGGGCCTGCACCAGGGCACCCACCATCTCGGCAGCTTGCTCCGGCGGAACAGCGCTCTCTGCCAATAAAGCCAGGCGGTTCGACAGCAAAGCCGAAAGGACGCGAATATCAACCGGAGAACCGGCTGCCCAACCCCGGCTGGCGATCAACTGCGCCAGTTCTGGCGAGCGCGTCTTGCTCCAGGCCTGGCAAATCGCATTGACCTGGTGTAGATTCTCGGCGCGGCCCAACGCTTCCAAAGCACTGCGCCGGGCAGAGAGATCCATCTGCGGGCCAATAGCCTGCGCCAAGGCGCGAAACGCCGCCGGCGAAGCCTCTTGCGCCAGCTTACGAACAGCCCGGCGCTGGAACCAACCGCCAAGCAGGGGCAACCGGCTGTACAACCGACTGCTCAACTGCTGGATTTTTCTAGCCTGCTCATAACGTGACTGCATAGAAGACCATCAGGATCCTGGCGCCGGATCGATCTCGATATCGAATTCGCCCACCTGGATGTGCGGCAGCGCCTCCTGGATCTGGATATCAAAACGGCGATTCCAACGATTGAGCGCCTGGGTAAATTCAATCCAGACGCGGTCGGCGGCATTCACCTCCGCAGAATCGGCCAGGCTGCCCAGCCAGGCGATTTGTTCGGGCTGAAAAGCGGCGCCCGGTTGGTAAAAGAGGCTCCGAAAATCATCCAGCGCCCACAGATGCAAAGCCAGCTCATCGGCGCTGAGCAGTATATGATTTGTAGGCTGCTCTCGAATCGCAGCAGATGATTGCGCTGTACTCAGCGCAGGCGTCGGGCGAACACGAAAGGTCAAATGGCGGACGGCAGAAGTATAGCCTTCAAGCGTTTTGAGCAGCCTGCCTTCCGGCAGCAGCCACAAGCACACGCGCTGATCTTCGCCTCCGGAAGCCAACAAAGTCCCATCCGGGCTGGCAGCCAGGGCAGTGATGGCTGCCGTGTGTCCTTCCAGGACAGCCAGCGGCTCTTCTTCAGGCAGCCGCCACAGGCGCAGCAAGCCGCGCTCGCTGCCCACTAACAGGCCCGCCGAGGTCACCAGCATCTGTTCACCGGAGGCGCGCCCTTTCAAGGTTTTAAACAGCTCGCCGCCTGGGAACTGCCATAACCGCACAACCCCATAATGATTGCTGCTGGCTAACAGGCTGCCATCCTGGTTGAAACCCCAGGCAACGATCGTATCCAGCAAGGCACGCTGCTCCTGGCAGCCGGAGAGATTCCACAAGCGCACGGTCTTATCCCGATCCGCAGTCAACAAGTGGCGACCATCAGGATTGAGCGACGCGCGAGTGACGCCAGGGCCTGGCAGCGCCCAGCTCTTGAGCAAAGCGCCCTCCGGCATGCTCCAAATTTTGGCCAGGCGTTGATCGCAGCTCGCCAGCCGCGAACCATCGGGCGTGAATTCAAGGAAATGCACTTCGCCGCCATGCCCGCCCAGCGTCTTCACCAGCTTGCCTTCCGGCAAGCTCCACAGGCGCACGGTTTTATCTGCGCCTCCCGAAGCCAGCCAAAGACCATCGGGGCTGAACGCCAGGGACATGACAAAATTAGTGTGCCCTTCCAGCGTATACGATTTGAGCGCCTCACCGACATTCCTGCCGGGCAGCTGCCACAGCCGCACGGTTTGATCAGCGGAGGCGCTGGCAGCCCATTCACCGCCGGGATGAACGGCAATTGCCGTGATCAAGCGGCGGTGACCGGTCAGCGTAGCCTGGTAGCGTGCCAGGTAAGCCTGGGGCAGGTCGGCCTGGAGACAGCGGCAGGCCAGGCCGATCAAATCCGCCATGCCTCGCTCATCGGCCTCGTTGCTCGGTTTCCAATCCGAGCGCCCCCGACCATCGCCCAGGCTGCGCAGCAGGCACGCCGACCAGTAAACCGGCGCTGCCTGGGCCAACTGCCAGATATCTGCCCAGCGATGTTCGCGACCCAGCAGCGCCAGGATCGCTTCCCACTCAAAATCAGACAAGGCCGCGCTGCCGCGCTGCGTTCTACCTCTCTGTTTCCTATCACCGCCGCGGCTGCCGCTGGCCGCCTGCACAAAGCCCAGCCAACCGGCCTGGCGGGCCTGTTCTGCAACCTGGCGGCGCAGGCGCTCATCGCCGGCTTCAAAGACCGCTCTCAGCAGCGCCGCGTCGAAATCCAACGTTTCATAGTTGGACCACTGACCGGTCAGCAGGTAAAACAAGGCCCGCGCCTGGAGAGGACGCGGCGCGTACCCGGCTGCCAGCGCCGCCGAACGTGCTTCAGGGTGGTTGTGCTCGATCACCCAGCGGCAGATTTCATCCTGGGCGGCCGGATCGGTCATCTGCGCCACGATCTGCCGCGCCAGGGAGGCGATCCCAGCCTCGGCGTCGGCACAGGCAGCCAGCAGCGGGCCAACCATCTTTGGACCGCCGTCCCGCAATGCCTGAGGCTGTTCCAACTTCAACAGGCTGAGGATGCGCAGTTCCAGGGGATGATCGGCCGGCAGACCGGTTTCCAACAAATATTCTTCCAGCAAGCGATATCCCGTCTGTTCATCGCCGCGATGATCCGGGTCATTCTCTAAGCGGTTCTCGGATAGATTTTCGGATAGGCGGCTGCGCTGCCAGGCCTGCCACGCCCGGACCGTCGGAACGCTCGTCTCCGAGGTGGTGAGCACTGTCCGGCACACCTATGACGATCGGCTTACCGAGATCAAGGTGCCGCAAAGCGACTGTTTTCGATGTCATGGCGATTACATGACACTGGCGGAACGCACCAAGAACCTGGTACAGAACCCACACGACTCCCACTGGGGCGCGCTCGACTGCGGCGTCTGCCACAAGATGCACAAAGATTCCATCGACCACTGCGCCCAGTGTCACGATCCCACAGTAAACAAGCCAGGTTGGACGCTGCCGCCACGTCAACGATAGCGGCCGCAGCCGCTCCAGGATCGGCAACAACTCCGCTGGGATCTGCCCCCGCTTGT
>CAZVRZ010000010.1:53141-64015 GCA_964629965.1 uncultured Anaerolineaceae bacterium | reverse complement strand
TGTCAGGCTTTTTTGCCCCACTTTTGGAATTTCCTTACTCAAAGATACAGTACCTCAACACTCTCAAACGCCACTTTTTTTTAGGTATGGCAAAATTGCAGTATAATACAGGTTCGTATTATCGTTTATGATAGGTTTATGAACCAACGCACGATTTTAAGAGTAAAATAGGTGATAGTGGAGAGTAGTTTCTTATGAGAGCTTGTGTCCTGGAGGGGGGACCGTGGGCGTTCTTATTCTTTCATTCTGATGTGAGGAGATTCCATAACCCATGACATCCAGCAATGGAAAAGCGATATTAAAGGTTAAAGATCTAATAACTCGCTTCTATATACCAGAAGGAGTTGTGCATGCCGTCAACGGTGTGAGCTTTGACCTGGGCGAAGGTGAAACATTGGGTGTGGTCGGTGAGAGTGGTTGTGGCAAAAGCGTTACCATGCTCTCGATCTTGCAATTGATCCAGCGCCCGCCCGGAAAGATCGAAAGCGGCCAGGCCTTATTTCATGATCAAGACTTGCTCGCTATGGATGCCGAAGAAATTCGTTCCGTGCGCGGTTCTCAGATTGCCATGATCTTCCAGGATCCCATGACTTCACTAAACCCGGTTCTGACGGTTGAGCAGCAGGTTACCGAACCGCTGCTCCTGCACCTGGGTATGAATAAGAAGCAAGCCCACGATCGAGCCATAGAACTACTGCAACTGGTCGGTATTCCCGAGGCGGAAAAACGCCTGTCTGATTATCCCCACCAGTTTTCCGGCGGTATGCGCCAGCGTGTGATGATTGCCATGGCGTTGGCTTGCAACCCGCAAATCCTGATCGCCGACGAGCCCACTACCGCCCTCGACGTCACCATTCAGGCGCAGATCGTAGACCTGGTCAAACGCCTGCGAGACACCCTTGGCATGACCATTATCTGGATCACGCACGACCTGGGCGTTGTGGCTCGCCTGGCGCAGCGCGTGATCGTGATGTATGCCGGGTTTGTGATCGAAGAAGCCCCAGTGAAAGAATTGTATGCCTACCCATCTCACCCGTATACGCTGGGATTGTTGGGCAGCCTGCCTCGCCTGGACAGCAGCGAACACCAACGCCTGACAGCCGTGCGCGGCGCCCCGCCGCTCCTTTTCCAGAAGCCGGTCGGTTGTCCATTTGCGGTGCGCTGCAATTATGCTTTTGATCGCTGCCGTGAAAATCCCCCCCTGATTTCTTTAGGGAGTTCTCATCGAGTAGCTTGTTGGTGGAATATTGCGGAGGGGAGAGAGCGCGATGCCTGATCAAGAAGCTTTGCTCAAAGTTGATAACCTGGTTAAGCATTTCCCGGTGCTGCGCGGCGTTTTTCAACGCCAGGTGGGCGCCGTGCATGCGGTGGATGGAATTACATTCGATATCTATCGCGGCGAGACATTTGGCCTGGTTGGCGAATCTGGCTGTGGTAAATCTACTGCCGGTCGCACGATCTTGCAGCTTTACCGCCCTACTTCCGGAAAAGTGTACTTTGATGGTATTGACCTGACCGGTATGCGCGGCGAGGATTTGCGTTTGATGCGCCGTAGGATGCAGATGATCTTCCAGGATCCATACGCCAGCCTGAACCCGCGCATGACCGTTCACGAGATCTTGAGCGAGCCGCTGACGGTTCACGGCGTGACGCGCATCGATGAGACCGAAGAACGCGTCAAGGAACTGCTCGGCATTGTTCGCCTCAGCCCCAATTTTGCAGCTCGCTACCCGCACGAATTTTCTGGCGGACAGCGCCAGCGTATTGGCATCGCCCGCGCCCTCGCGCTCCAGCCAGATTTGATCGTCTGCGATGAGCCGATTTCGGCTTTGGATGTGTCCATCCAGGCCCAGGTGATAAACCTGCTGGAAGATTTGCAAGCTCAGTTTGGCCTGACCTATTTGTTCATTGCGCATGACCTTTCCGTGGTCCGGCACATTAGCAAGCGGGTGGCAGTGATGTACCTGGGGATCATCGTGGAATTAGCCAGCGTCAGCGAGTTATACCGGCAGCCGCTGCATCCTTACACCCAGGCCTTGCTTTCGGCCGTGCCGGTGCCCGACCCTGTCGTAGAGGAAACTCGCCAACGCATCATCCTGGAAGGTGATGTGCCCAGCCCGGTCAATCCGCCTTCTGGCTGCCGTTTTCGGACGCGCTGCCCGAGGGCTGTTGATATTTGCTCGCAGCAGCAGCCCGAATTCCGGCAGATCGTTACCGGTCATTGGGTGGCTTGCCACCTGGTTTCTTGATAGGTGGCAGTGATTGCGAAATTTCAGAAGAAACGGATATCGTGGAACTATAAAGGAGGTGAGAAATCACAAAAAACAAAGCAAGGTTGTTTAAGTTTGGTAAAAGTTCAGTTAATAAAAAATCTTTAATTCTCTCAGGAGGAGAAAATCATGCGTAACAAACTGTTTATTATTATGTCGTTGGTGATCATTGCCAGCATGGTGCTGGCGGCATGCCAGACGGCAACCCCTACTCCCGAAAAGATCGTGGAGAAGGTTATTGAGACCGTTGTGGTCACCGAAGTGGTCGAAGGTGAGACCATAGAGGTTGTCAAAGAGGTTGTGAAAGAAGTTGTAGTCACACCCACCCCTGAACCAGCCGCGGCTCCTGCCGAAGTTGCTTCTGCAGCCCCCGCCACCTTCGTACAGGTTACCATCGGCGAGCCCGAGACCTTCGATCCGGCCCTGGCTTATGAGACGGCCGGTGGCGAGATCATCCAGAACGTTTACGAAGGACTGGTATTCTACAATAAGGACCAGGCCTCTGAATTCGTTCCGCAGTTGGCCACCGATTGGACCATCTCCGACGATGGTAAGGTTTACACCTTCAATATCCGCCAGGGCGTCAAGTTCCACAATGGCAACGATCTGACCCCCTCGGATGTGGCTTACTCTTTCCAGCGCGGCGTTTTGCAGGGTGGCACCGCCTCCCCGCAGTGGATGCTGACCGAGCCATTCTTCGGCGTTGGCGTGGATGACATCTCTGTGATCGTCGATCCCGAAGGCAGCCTGTATGACGATGCTGCGGCCTTGCAAGCTTTCGACCCGGCTGCCGTTAAGGCCGCCTGCGAGCAGACCAAGGCAGCCGTCGTAGCCGATGATGCTGCCGGCACCGTTACCATCACCCTGGCGCAGTCCTGGGGCCCCTTCCTGGCCACCATCGCCCAGTCTTGGGGCGCGGTCATGGATCAGGATTGGGTGGTAGAGAATGGCGGTTGGGATGGTTCTTGCGATACCTGGCAGAACTTCTATGCCATCACCTCTGAAAACGATCCCTTCACCGAGATCGCCAACGGCACCGGCCCCTTCACGTTGGAGAGCTGGACCCACAACCAGGAAATTGTCTTGGCCCGCAACGACAACTACTGGCGTACCGAACCCGCCTGGGAAGGCGGCCCGGTAGGGCCGGCAGCTTTCGAGCGTGTGGTCATCAAGTCCGTCAATGAATGGGGTACCCGCTTTGCCATGCTGCAGGCCGGCGATGCCGACTTTGCTGTTGTACCGCGCGAAAACGTGGGCCAGGTAGACCCTATGTTGGGCGAGCTGTGCAATTACAACAATGAGACCAACACCTTCGATGCCTGCGAGCCAGCGGCTGCAGATCAACCGCTGCGCCTGTTCATCGGTCATCCCACCGTATCCCGCACCGATATCTTCTTGAACTTCGATATCGTGACCGAAGGCGGCAACCCACTGATCGGCAGCGGCGCTTTGGATGGTAACGGCGTTCCCCCCGATTTCTTCCAGGATCTTCATGTCCGCAAGGCTTTCAACTACTGCTTTGATTGGGAAACCTTCATTCAGGATGCCCTGGTAGGCGAAGCGGTCCAGTCCATTGGTATCCCGCTGCCCGGCATGCCCGGTTACGAGCAGGACGGTCCTATCTACACCTTCGATCTTGACAAGTGCGCCGAGGAATTCCAACTGGCCGATCTCGACAAAGACGGCATCCCCGCCGGTGAGGATACGGATGATGTCTGGAGCGTAGGCTTCCGCATGCAGGTGGCTTACAACATTGGTAATACCAACCGCCAGATTATTTCCGAGATATTGGCCTCCACCCTGGCCGAAGTGAACGAACTGTTCTCGATCGAGATCGTTGGCCTGCCCTGGCCCACCTTCTTGCGCAATCAGCGTGCCCGCACCCTGCCGATGTTCGTCAGCGGCTGGCTCGAGGATATTCACGATCCGCACAACTGGTACGTGCCCTACCTGACCGGTACCTATGGCCGTCGCCAGAGCCTGCCTCAGGAAGCGCTCGATGAATTCCAGGCCCTGATCAATGCCGGTGTGAGCGAATCCGATCCGGCCAAGCGCCAGGTGATCTATTCTGAGTTGAATCAGAAGGTCTTCGATCTGGCTCCCCAGGTGATCCTGGCGATCCCGACCGGACGTCACTATGAGCAGCGTTGGGTTGAGGGTTGGTACTACAACCCGATCTACCCCGGCAACTACTTCTACGCTTTGTCCAAGAAGTAGCTTTTTCGGTAGTTTCGAGTGTAAGGGGCTGCAACAGCCCCTTGCACTCTCCCGGTTTTGGCAGGCCGGATGCAGCGAAGTTGGCTTGGCTGCATCCGATCCGGCAATACTTTTTCATAACTCTGGCGAGGAGAAGGTATGACTGCATATATCATTCGTCGTTTATTGTTGCTGCCGCTGTTGCTGTTTGGCGTAACCGTGATTATCTTCGGTATGCTTCAATTTCTCAGCCCGGTGGAGCGTTCTGCCTTGTATGTGCGCGATATCCCTCACACCGAGGGTGCCATCGATGGCATCATCAAGCGGTATGGCCTGAACGAGCCGATGCCAGTGCAGTATTGGCGCTGGATGGTAGGGCGCACCGACCTGGTAACCGGCAATCGCGTGGGTGGTATCCTGCGCGGCGACTTCGGCTGGTCGCGGGTGGGTTCTCAACCGGTGGCGGACCTGATCAAGCAGCGTTTCCCGGCCACGCTCGAACTGACACTGTGGGCTGTTCTCCCCATCATCGGCGTGGGTCTGTGGCTAGGTGTGCAGGCAGCCGTGCACCATAACCAATGGTTCGACCAGGCGGCGCGCATCTTCAGCATCGTCGGGTCTTCTTTTCCTACCTTTGTCTTTGGCCTGTTGGTCTTGATGATTTTTTACGCCAACTTACAATGGTTTCCACCGGGACGTATCTCGGATTGGGCCTCGCAGATCATCAATAATTCTCCGGAATACCATGCCTATACCCGCTTGATTACGATCGATGCCTTGTTGAATGGGCGGGTGGATATCTTCCTGGATGCGCTGCGCCATATGATATTACCCATCCTGACGCTTTCGTACATCAACTGGGCCGGTTTCCTGCGGGTGACGCGCTCTTCGATGCTGGAAACGCTGCGCCAGGAGTACGTGACCACGGCGCGCGCCAAGGGCGTGCGCGAGCGAGATGTGATCAACAAGCATGCCCGCCCCAATGCCTTGATCCCGGTTACCACCATTGCCGGCTTCCAGGTGGTTGGCTTGTTGAGCGGCGTGGTGATCACCGAGACGGTCTTCACCTGGCCGGGCATCGGCTCCGCCGCCGCTAGCGCCGCGGCCTCGCTGGATGTGGTTACGGTCTTGGGTTTCGCACTCTTCAATGGGCTCATCTTGATCGTTGCTAACTTGATTGTTGATGTGCTGTATGGCATCATTGATCCCCGCGTTCGTTTATCTTGATGGAGGCAAATATGTCCGAAGCGCCCCAAAAGCTGGAATTTACCGATGATATTCTCCCTGAAAGTATCTCGATCCGCAAGATAGGCCGGCTGGAGCATCTCTTAGGGCCGGAGAATTACCGGGTGGTGCGCGGTCTGGTGACCACGCCCACATCGGTTGCCGGCATCATCTTGATCGTGCTTTTTGCCCTGGTAGCCATCTGCGCGCCCTTCATTGCGCCGCTGCCTAAGCGCGTTTCAGATGAAACCGGGCTGAAGGGCTTTATTAACTTATTCACCACCAATATCGATAAGATCCCGCGTGATGGTTTCAGCCCCGATCCGCGCCCAATGGGTTCCGAGTGGAAGCGCAGCCAACCGCCTCTGCCATTCTGGTGGAAACCGATCATGAAAACGGACAAATGGGTGCATATTTGGGGAACTGCCAGCGGCCAGTGGGATATTTTCTATGGAGTCATCTGGGGCACGCGCACTGCTTTCCAAACCGGTCTGATGATCACCACCGTGGTCTTGATCGTTGGCGTGCTATTGGGCTCGATAGCCGCTTATTATGGCGGCTTGGTGGATAATATCCTCATGCGTGTGGTGGACATCTTCCTGACACTGCCCTTCCTGATGGCAGCCTTGATCACTGCTGCTGTGCTGACGCCGCGCCTTGGACGCAGTATCATGCCTGCTGTGCTGGCGTTGATCGCCTTCGGCTGGATGGGATACGCGCGCCTGGTGCGAGGCGATATTCTTTCCGTGCGGGAGCGCGATTATGTGATGGCAGCGCGGGTAGTTGGCGTCAAAGACAGCCGTATCCTGCTGCGCCATATCCTGCCCAATGCCATCTTCCCTACCCTGGTGGTGGCCTCGATGGACGTGGGTGGGTATGTGCTCAGTTTTGCTGCCCTTAGCTTTTTGGGGGTAGGCACGGATGTTGGCTATCCTGACTGGGGCCAACTGCTGAGCTTTGCTCGCGCCTGGATCACCAATCTGACGGATTATTGGTATATTGTGGTTTGGCCTGGCCTGGCTTTGGTGTTCTTTGTCTTGGGCTGGAACCTGGTCGGCGACGCGCTGCGCGACGTGCTGGATCCCAAGATGCGCGGCGTCAAGTAGATTGTTGGAGCGCATTGCCCTCAACATGATCACCCCGAATTTGACCTTTCCGGGGCTGGGTTGCTCACAAAAGGAGTTGTTTCAGGGCCGTTGTTTTGTTTGAACTTTTGCCGGGCTTGCTTGGTATAATAATATATCGTCAATATGGGATGAGGATTCTTTAGCACCATGGAAGCAAGCGATCGCGATTTGATCTTGCAGTTGCATACCGGCAATTTGGAGGCCCTGGGTGTTTTGTATGATCGCCACCAACGCCTGGTATACCGTACTGCCCTGGCAATTACCGGGGATCCCGACGCGGCCGCCGACCTTTTGCAGGATGTTTTTTTGCGCTTGAACCGTTTTGCTGACCATGTTGACCCAGAGCGGCCTTTGGAACCCTGGCTGTATCGTGTTAGCGCCAATCTCTCTTATACCTGGGTCAAACGTCATAATCATTGGATCCGCCCGCTGGAAGATGTGGCCGAGTGGTTGGTCAGCGGAAAGCGCAGCCAGCCTGCGCAGCGGGCCGAACAGGATGAAGCCTGGTTGCAGGTACAGCAGGCGATCTTATCTTTGCCCTTACAGCAGCGCGGGGTCGTGGTGATGTATTACATCAACGATCTGTCCTTGAAGGAAATTTCCGAGGTTCTGGATGTTCCTGTCGGTACGATAAAATCCCGTTTGCACTATGGACGCCAGGCATTAAAAGAGCATTTAGGTTTGCTGCGGGGTGATGTGTTCCCCGAGATTCGCTATGAGTTCACTTAGGTAGCCTCATATGGAACGATCGATCAATCAGTATTTGGGAACCGTATTGAAAAATTGGGTAGCTCAACACCAGTCTCCTGCTCATGGCCGGGCGCGCCTGTTATGGTTAGCTGCTCATTCTCCCCGTAGAGACGCTCCGAAAAAAGGCCCAAGATTGGATTCGAACACTTATCGCCCCACCGATTGGTCGCACATCTTGTTAAGCTGGGATATCGTCCACTCGTTTCAAGGCGGTATGACAGGCTCCAGGTTGGTGGTATAAATCTTAAAGGAAAATGGTCGCTAACAGGTGCCTGCCAAAACATTTTCTTTTCTCGCCATCTTGTTTTCGTTGTTCTTTTTAGCAGCTTGTGAGAATCGCAAGCCGCCGGTTATTCCTGCCAACACACAGCCGCCAGTACCTGGCGCAGCAACAAGCGTTTCGACCCAGGCTTCGACTGGAATCGAGCATCCAATGCCCGCCGCACCTCTCCCAACATCGCTCCCCATATCAACGCCCACTTCCTTGCCGCTGCGCTTAACCATCTGCCTGGGCAAAGAGCCAAAATCGTTGTTTTATTATGATGCCGGCAGCGCTGCAGCCCAGAGTGTCTTGTCGGCTCTCTATGATGGCCCATTCGATACCTTGAACTTTAAAAACCAGGCCGTGATCCTGGAAAATGTGCCCTCGCTGGCGTCTGGGGACGTATTTTTTGAACCGATTGAAGTAACCCCTGGCGACTTGCTGGTGGATGCCTATGGTTCTCTGGCTGTCTTAAAGGAAGGCGTCCTGTACCGCCCGGCTGGCTGCCATCAACATCAATGCGCCCAGAATTATAGCGGTGGCCAACCGGTCCAGATGGACCAATGGGGAATACGTTTTCGCTTGCGCCCCGGTCTGCTGTGGTCGGATGGTCAGCCCTTGACGGCAGACGACTCGTTATATTCCTACGAGCTTGCCACCGGGCTGCAGCCGCAGGCCTGGCGCAACCTGTTGGATCGGACGGTCTCTTATCACAGCCTGGATGCGCAGACGGTTGAATGGCGCGGCCTCCCTGGTTACCAGGATGGCGACTACCCTGTCAAGTTTTTCTGGCCTCTGCCGCGTCACTTATGGAGTGGACTGCCGCTGGAAGAGTTGGCTGGCGCCGAAATTGCTACCAGAAAACCTGCCGGCTGGGGCGCCTATCAGGTGCAAGAATGGCTTCCTGGCGAACGGATCTTACTGCAGAAGAATCCCTTCTATTTTCGAGCTTCCCAAGGCTTACCGCACTTTGATAACTTAATATTCCGTTTCTTCCCCGACAGCTCGTCTGCCGTGGAGGCGTTACTGGCGGGTCAATGTGATGTGTTGGACCCCAGCGCTATTTCTGAAACCCAATTTGAGCATTTGAAAACGCTCCAGGAAGCGGGACGGATTTCCGTATCGGTCTGGCCTGCGCGCTCCTGGGAACAAATCACCCTGGGGATTGCCTCGCTGGACGAAAACCGCCCGGCCTGGCTGGCGCAGTCTGCTGTGCGCCAGGCGGTAGCAGCCTGCCTGGATCGTCAGAGTATTGCTGCCAGCGTGCTGGCTGGCTGGGCGCAGCCTGCCACCGGCATCTGGCCGCCCGGCTGGCCTGGCCTGGCAGACGACACCGGATTGGGCTTCGACCCATCCACTGGCCAGGCTCTATTGGAAGGAGCCGGCTGGTTAGATATAGATGGCAACCCCGCCACCCCGCGTACAGCCCTGGCAGTGCCGGGCGTCGCCGATGGTACGCCGTTGATCTTGGAGTACCTGACCTCCACAGAAGCAGAACGTCGGCTGGTGGCTCAACAGGTGCAGGCTTCATTGGCAGCTTGCGGTATCGGCCTCCAGCCGGTATACCAGCAGCCTGCCGAGTACCTGGCTGCCGGCCCGGACGGCGCGGTTTTTGGACGCCGTTTCGACCTGGCGCAGTTTGCTTGGCCCGCAACCGGAGGAAAACTCTGTGGTCTCTTCTTGAGCCGAGAGATCTCTGCCTCGCCCTCTGAGGCGGTCAAGGGCTGGGGCGGGGCAAATGCCGGCGGTTATGATAGTGCTTTATATGACCAGGCCTGCCTGGATGGGCTGGCGGCTTTGCCGGATGACGCGCAGCGCTCGCAGGCCATGAAGCAGGTGCAGAGCGCCTTCGTAAGCGATGCGCCGGCTGTGCCGTTATACTGGCGGCCTAAGCTGTTAGCCGCCCGGCCTGATCTCTGCGGCATTGCTCTGGATGCATCGGTTCAGATCCCGTTATGGAATTTAGAAGTTTTGGATATAGGCGAGGCGTGCCCGTAGCAGGATGAGGATTGGCTCAGAATTGACCCTTTTGGGTAATTTACCTCGAAATGATGGACTTTAAAGGATCAAAAGCATTGACCAATTATGAGTTTATGGGTATATTTCAAGCGATTGACTGCCGCCCTCGGGGCGGTAATTCTGGTATCAAGTTGATAAGGAGGTGATTACTGGGAAAAGCGCACGAAAACAAGAAATTCCCAATGTCTGTTTCAACCCATATTAAAACGATTCCGTGGAGGAGAAAACATGTTTCGAAAGTCTAGTTTAATTGCATTGAGTTTGTTGATGGTTGTTAGCATGCTGCTGGCAGCCTGCCAGCAGGCTGTCCAACCTACCCCTCAGACCATTGAAGTCATCAAGACCGTGGTTGTGACCGAGGTGGTGGAAGGCGAGACCAAAGAGGTCGTGAAGGAAGTTGTTGTAACCGCGACCCCCGAACCCGTAGCAGAAGTACCGGCCGAGCCCCGCACGTTGGTTATTTGCCAGGGCCAGGAACCCGACACTCTGTATTCCTATAGCGGCGCTATGTTGGCCAAGAGCCATGTCCTGGAAGCCATTTACGATGGTCCAGTCGACACCCGTTCGTTCGCCTACCAGCCGATCATCCTGGAGAAACTCCCCAGCCTGGCCGATGGCGATGCTGTGATCGAGAACGTCAAGGTCAAAGCTGGCGATACAGTCGTGGACAATGATGGTAACCCCGTTGCATTGGCTGCGGATGTTATGATCCGTCCTGCCGGCTGCAACAGCCCTGATTGTGCCGTGGCTTATGATGGCACCAGCGAAGTTGAAATGGAGCAACTGGTGGTTACCTTCAAAATGCTGCCCGGCCTGGCATGGTCGGATGGCACGCCCCTGACCACAAAAGACTCGATTTACGCTTTCAACCTTCTTGCCGATCCTGACACCCCGCAAAGCAAGTATGGCGTCGAGCGCACTGCTTCTTACGAAGCGACCGATGATGTCACCACTGTTTGGACGGGTATGCCAGGTTATAAAGATTCCACTTATTTCTTGAACTTCTTTGGTCCCGCCCCCGAGCAT
>CAZVRZ010000010.1:0-53131 GCA_964629965.1 uncultured Anaerolineaceae bacterium | reverse complement strand
AGCATGTCTGGGGTCAGTACACTGCCGTCGAGCTGCTTGAGCAGGTAGATGCCCAGGCTCTGTATGTCGGCTGGGGTCCCTACATCATCGATGAGTGGGTCAAGGGCGAGAAGATCAGTCTGCACAAGAACCCAAGCTACTTCCGCGCTGGTGAAGGCCTGCCCAAGTTCGACAACGTGGTTTACCGCTTTGTGGGCTCCAATTCCAATGCCAACATTGCTGCAGTTCTCTCTGGCGAGTGCGATATCGTTGATCAGACTTCCTCGCTGGACGATCAAAGCGAACTGCTGCTTGAGCTGCAGGCCGCTGGCCAGATCAATGCCACTTTTGTGACCGGCACCACCTGGGAACATGCCGACTTCAATATCCAGCCGCTGGAAGGCGCTGGCTTTGCCGGTCTGGATGAAGACGGCGACGGCGTTGGCCCCTTCGGTGATGTCCGCCTGCGCCAGGCCATTGCCATGTGCATGGATCGCCAGGCCGTGGTCGATACCGTACTGTTTGGTCAGTCGGTTGTTTTGGACACCTATCTGCCCCCCAATCATCCGCTCTTCAGTTCCAGTGTCAAGCACTATGATTTCGATCCTGTCGCCGCTGCTGCCCTGCTGGATGAAGTTGGTTGGGTTGATGACGATAGCGATCCCGCCACCCCGCGCATTGCCAAGGGTGTGACCGGTGTTCCCGATGGCACTCTGTTGGAATTCTCTTTTGAAACCACCAATGCTACTATGCGCCAGCAGGCCACCCAGGTCTTGGCGAACAGCATGGCTGAGTGTGGTATCAAAGTCAACCTGGGTTACTACCCCGGTTCCGAGTGGTTCGCAGATGGTCCCGATGGTATCCTCTTCGGCCGCAAGACCGATCTGGGTGTCTTTGCCTGGTTGACGGGCGTGGAGCCTTCCTGCAATCTGTACCAGACGGAGAACATCCCCGGCCCCGAGGATGAACTAGATGAAAATGGCAACTCCAAGTATCCGTACGGCTGGGGTGGTCAGAACCAGACCGGTTACAGCAATCCCGAATACGATGCAGTCTGCAACGCTGCCATTCAGTCGCTGCCCGGTCAGCCTTCTTACGATGAGAATCACCTGAAGGCCCAGGAAATCTTTGGCAATGACCTGCCGGTCATCCCGCTGTTCCTGCGCATCAAGCTGGCCGCAACCCGCCCAGATATGTGCAATTTCGTGATGGACACAACCGCCAACAGCGAAATGTGGAACATCGAAGCCTTCGATTTCGGCGAATCTTGCGGTCAGTAACCTGATCCGAGACGCTGCATCGAGCGTTTGAGTCAATTTTATGGTGGCAGTCGCAAGACTGCCACCATAATTAGCTCGATTGTAAAATCCACTTGAGAAATTCACTGCTTACAGTCGATTGATTTCTTTGTCCTGATCCAAGCAAATAATTTTAGGTTGTTTGTTTCGATCAGGATTATATGGAATGGATTAAAGTTTTACCAGTACGGAGGAGATTATGGGCAATTACCTGATCCGGCGTGTTTTTCAGATGCTGTTTGTGGTGCTGCTTTCAACAGTGGCTATCTATGTCATGTTGAATATTGCGCCGGGTGGACCTCTCTCCGGGCTGCGCCTGTCGGCCGATCGCAAGAACAGGGTAAGCGACCAGGATATTGCCCGTTTATCGGCTTACCTGGGTTTGGACAAGCCGCTCTTTTTGCGCTACTTCACCTGGCTGGTGGGAGACGATTGGCTGGGCTCCGATTGGATTCATGTGGGTTTGGGTCAGTATAAGCAGGAAAAATTGGGTAAGGATGGTAAGCCTCTCTTCACAATCGACAGCGATACTGGCGAGAAGGGAATGGTTTACGAGACATTCCGCTTTTGGCCTGACCCAGGCGTGGTCTTGTTCAATCCCAAGTACCTGCTGTGGGTGTGGGGCGAGGAGTTGGGCACCGAAAATGTCCGCTACAAAAGCGTTAATAATGTTGATACAGAAGAGAACATGACCGTTTACCGCGCCGACAAGATTCAGGTCAAGCCCTTGACTACTGCCAAGGCGCCGGAGGATGTTCTGATTGCTGGAGAAGTGCTGTTTGTGCAGGGCCAACGGGTGATCATCGTGGATAAGTCGAGCCGCAAGTTTCAGTTAACGGTCAGCCGCTCTACGGAATTTTTGTTCCCAGAAGGTGAAGGCAAGCCGCGCCCGCAGGAGGGCACCTGGCTGAACATTTCCTGGCTGACCGGCGTGGATGGGCTGTTAAGTAACTATTCCCAGTTCAACGGTGTCAACCGTGGCATCCTGCGCGGCGATTTTGGTTTTTCCTGGCGCCTGGCGCCTTCGCAGCCCGTTGCAGACCTGCTCAAGAGCAGGTTGGGAAATACCATGATCCTAATGATCACGGCTTCTATTCTCTCCCTGGTCATTGCTATCCCGATCGGCATCTATTCGGGTGTGCACCAGTATAGCAAAGTGGATTATGCCGTGACCACCTTTGCCTTTTTCGGCTCGGCTATGCCCGTTTTTTGGTTTGGCCTGATGTTGATCCTGGTCTTCTCGCACCAGTTCAAACAATGGGGCGTTCCCTACATGCCTTCCGGCGGCGTTACACTGGTGCGCGCTTCACCCGAAGGCAGCCTGCTGGCCTTGATGAATGTTGCCCCGGGCAGCCTGGTGGACCGCGTCGTGCATATCATCTTGCCAGCCATGATGCTCAGCCTGGCCTCCATGGCTGGTTGGAGCCGCTATATGCGTTCCTCCATGCTGGAAGTGCTGCGCCAGGATTACGTGCGTACCGCCCGCGCCAAGGGTTTGATGGAACGCGTCGTGATCATTAAGCATGCCTTGCGAAACGCCCTGATCCCCATTATCACCATCGTGGTGTTCCAAATCCCAGGTATTTTTGGTGGTGCCACGCTGACCGAGACGATCTTTGCCTACCCCGGCATTGGGCGTTTGTATTTTGACGCCTTGAATTCGAATGATTGGCCGGTAGTGATGTCGATCCTGTTCATCACGGCTGTGCTGGTGGTGTTTGCCACGCTCTTGGGTGACCTCTTGTATACCATTGTAGATCCTCGTATTCGCTTTAAGTAACTGCCCGGTTTCATCGGAAGATTTCTTTTCAGGAGAATAATATGGCTGTAGCCGAATTGAATGTTGAGAGCCTGGCATCTGTAAAGGAAGAAAGCTATTTTAAGATCGTATGGAATCGTTTCCGTCGTCACAAGCTGGCGGTGGCAGGTGTGATTACGATTATTATTATCATCCTGGCTTGTGCTTTTGCCTCCTGGATTGCTCCCTACAATCCCATTGCCTTGAATAAAGACGAGAACGGACAGATCTATCGCAACGCGCCCCCCTCGGTCAAGTTCTTGATGGGCACGGATAGCATTGGCCGGGATGTTTTCTCCCGCCTGCTGTATGCCGGGCGCATTTCGTTGTTGTTGGCTTTTGTGGTTACTTTCTCGGCCGAAACGATCGGCGCTTTGGTTGGCGCGATCTCCGGCTTTTATGGCGGCAAGATAGATGATGTCATCCAGCGCTTTACGGAGTTCCTTATTACGCTGCCAACCCTGCCTCTGCTGCTTGCCTTTTCGGCCTTGCTGCGAGACCTGCGCGTTCCTGGCTTACCGGAAGAATGGAGCAGCGCGGTCATCATTGCCGTCATCTTGATTGTGTTTGGCTGGATGGGCTCTACCCGCCTGGTGCGCGGCATGGTGCTTTCGCTGCGCAACCAGGAATTTACCGATGCTGCCCGTGCCCTGGGTTCGAACGATTGGTCCATTATCATTCGTCACATGATCCCGAATGCGCTCGCCCCGGTCATTGTTTCGGCCACGCTTAGCCTGGGCGGCGTGATCATTTACGAGTCGGCGCTGTCCTTCCTCGGCTTCGGTATCCAGCCTCCCATTCCCACCTGGGGAAATATGTTGGCGGAATACCAGGGCGACATGTGGACACAGCCGGCCAAGGTATTCTTCCCCGGCATGGCTATTTTTATCTGCAACCTGGCTTTCAACTACATGGGCGATGGCTTGCGCGACGCCCTAGACCCTCGCTTAAAGAAGTAAGGTACAATGAACCAAGAAACTCCTTCTCCTTCATTAATTAAGATGATTCTGATTGCCATCCCGATCATAGTGATCTGTGTATTCCTTATCATCGCCATGAATACCGGGGATCTTCTCTGGTTTTTGCCGGGCTTTGAAGAATATCCCGCTCAGATCACTATCCATTGTTACGGTCGGGATGTTCTCCTGTATCCGGGCGATGCGGGGTATCAGCAAGTGGTTATCAGCATCAATCAAAGCCTGACCGGCAGCAAACGTTGGGATCAATTGTCGATGTCGGATACCACTCACCAGGAATACCAGACCAGCAATACCATGATGGTTTTGGAGCTTACGTATAACCCCAGCGTGCGTATCCATTCTGCCTATAAGTTTTTCAAGAATATTGATACGCTGGTGATCCCCCTGGATGGCCGTCATGCAGACGGCAAGACGGTTTTCGGACGCTTGCGAGGTCATATGATCGCAGGCTCATTGCATATTGCCAGTATTGAGCCGATGATTGCGGCTGTACAGTCCCAAGGCTTGTGCCAGAAGCCCTGAAAAGCTACCTGGCGGAAGACTCTAGAAGAGGAAGCTTATGAGTGAAAAAGAGGCTTTGTTAGAGGTTCGTAATCTTAAGACCTATTTTTATACTGAAGATGGGGTGGTTAAGGCCGTTGATGGTGTGGATTTTTCGGTGGGGCGCGGAGAAGTGCTTGGCCTGGTGGGGGAGTCGGGCTGCGGCAAGAGCGTCACTTCCTTGTCGGTGATGCGCCTGATCGGCATCCCCGGCAAGGTGGTCGAGGGTGAGATTTTCTTCGAAGGCCGTAACCTGCTGGCGTTGTCGGAAGCCGAGATGGTGCACATGCGCGGCAACCGGATGTCCATGATTTTCCAACAACCTCAGTCTAGCTTGAACCCGGTCTTCAAAGTGGCCGAACAGGTGGCCGAGGTGCTTCAAATTCACCAGAGCATGGGGAAAGAAGAATCTTGGAACCGGGCGGTAGAGTTGCTTCGCCTGGTTGGTATTCCAGACCCCGAGAGCAAATCGCACGCTTATCCTCACGAAATGTCCGGCGGGCAGGCGCAGCGCGTGATGATTGCCATGGCGTTGGCATTGAACCCGCAGCTTCTGATCGCCGATGAGCCTACCACTGCGTTGGATGTGACCATCCAGGCGCAGATTCTGGATCTAATGCGCGATCTGCGCACCCGCATGGATACTTCCGTGATTTTGATCACCCATGACCTGGGTGTCATCGCTGAAATGGCCGATCGCGTGGCGGTCATGTATGCGGGCCGTATTGTGGAACAAGCCGATGTAAAAGTGTTGTTCTCGAAGCCGCTCCACCCTTATACCCAAGGATTGATGGCTTCCATCCCTGTCCTGGGACAGGTTAAGGAAGCATTGGATGTTATTCCTGGCTCCGTGCCCAATCTGATCAACCTTCCGCCTGGCTGCCGGTTTGCGCCTCGCTGCCGCGCTCGCATGGAACACCAATTAGGCATCTGCACAGATGTCGAGCCAGACCTGCTCCCGGTTAACCCCACTCACACAGTGCGTTGTTGGTTGTACCAGGATTATGAGAATCACCGGGCCCCTTTGAAGGGTTCTTGATGAGTTGCCAAATTCTGCCATAAGAGAGGCATCGGAATGAGTGAACAAGTAGTAAAAGCAAACGGAAATGAAAAAAAGAACCTGGTTGAAATCGACCAACTGGTAAAGTATTTTCCAGTGCGGGGCGGTTTGCTGCAGCGTGTGGTGGCCTGGGTGCAGGCGGTAGATAATATCAGCTTTACCATACGCCAAGGCGAGACGGTCGGCCTGGTGGGCGAGTCGGGGTGCGGAAAAACGACTGTGGGACGCACGATCCTACGCTTGATCGAGCCAACCTCCGGTTCTGCGCGCTTCGATGGCACCGAGGTTTTCAAACTGCGTGGGCGCGATCTGAAGGAAATGCGCCGTCACATGCAGATCATCTTCCAGGATCCTTATGCCTCCCTGGATCCGCGCATGCCGGTAGGCGAGTCGATTGGTGAAGGCCTGCGCATTCACAATGTTGGCACGCCGCGTGAGCGTTTTGAGACCGTGATCGAAATGCTGCGAAAGGTTGGCCTGGAAGATTATCACGCCCGTCGCTATCCGCATGAATTCTCGGGCGGGCAGCGCCAGCGCATTGGTATTGCGCGCGCTTTGGCGCTGCGCCCCAAGTTCATTGTCGCTGACGAACCGGTTTCCGCCTTGGATGTGTCCATCCAATCTCAGGTGTTGAACATTCTGAAGGACTTGCAGCGCGAATTTGGCCTGACCTATTTGTTCATTGCCCACAACTTAAGCGTGGTGGAGCATATTTCTGACCGGGTGGCTGTTATGTACCTGGGCAAGATGGTTGAAATGGCTGCTCGTGAAGAGTTTTTCCGCAATCCATTACATCCTTATACGCAAGCCTTGATGTCGGCTATTCCTATTCCTGTCCCTAGCATGAAGCGGGAGCGTATTATTCTGCAGGGTGATGTGCCCAGCCCCTTGAATCCGCCCGGTGGTTGCCGTTTTCATCCTCGCTGTCCGGTTGCCATGGAGCATTGCGGTATCGAAGAGCCTCCCTTCCGGGAAGCGAGCCCTGATCATTGGGTGGCTTGCTGGCGGATCGAATAATTTATCTGCTTTGTCAATGGTCATGATTTTAGGGTGTGCCGGCAGAACATTGTTTCGCCTGCACACTCTAATTTTTTTGTTCTTATGGGTTTCGCAGGTTTTGTGAAGCCCATTTTTTTTATTTCAGTGCGATTAACTTGTGATAGAATGAAGTCATGGCTGAGTTTCATATCCTGATCGTTGACGACCAGCGCGATATTCGCTTCATGTTTGCCGCGGCTTTGCAAACCCTGGGGCAAGACCTGGCGATTGTGGATGTGCCCTCTGCTGAGGAAGCCATGTTGGTGGCTTCCCGGCGCGTATTTGACTTGATCATTACTGATGTAAATTTGCCGGGAATTTCGGGCCTGGACCTGGTCAAGCGCATTCAAAAACGCTCTCCGAATCTGAAGATCATCCTGGTGACGGGAGTCTCGGATTACAAAATGCGCCGCCAGGTAGAAGAGGCGGGGGTGGTCGCGGTTTTCTATAAGCCGGTTGAATTGGAAGATTTCTTGGCTACTGTGCGCTCTTGCCTGGGGATAGGGCAGGCCAAAGCACAGGCCGGGCCAAAACCCGAGGCCAAAGCGGAAACAAGGCCTGAGCCTCCCCCCGAAATTCAAAAACCCAAGCCGGCTACCGTTCAGACTCCTGCTCTCGTAGAAAAACCCCTGCCCGTTGTGGAAAAGCCGGATATTGTTGCTCCGTCTCCCAACCAACAGGCGGTGATCCTGTCCACTTTGCGCGAGAGGTTAAATGCCAACGTGGTGATCTTAATGGACCACACGGGCAAAGTTTTGTTGCAAGCGGGTGATTCTGAGATGCTTTCTCGGAGTACCTTACTTACTTCGTTGGCTGCGATCCAGGCGACCGGTCTGCAAATCTCGCAGATGCTGGGCTCTGCCGTGGGTGGCAATTTATTGTTCATTCCTGGTCTTCACGAGAACTTATGCCTGGTTGCCGCGCCGCAGGGACGCGGCTTGCTAGCGATTTCGGAGCAGCCCTATCAGGGACGGCGCTTAGGCGAAGTGGAACGCCTGGTTCGCACTGCCATCGAGGATTTGTCCCAACATTGGCAGGAAGAAGAGCCTGCGCCGGCGCCTCCTCCGGTGGTCGAACCGGTGCCGGTCGTCGAACTGGTTCCACTAGAAGAACAAATCCTGGCCGAGATCGCAGAAGTTGAAGTTACTGCAGCCGATCAGGCTGCCATCGATGATTTGTTCAAGAAGACTTCCAGTAAGAAAAAGAAAACGGCCGATCTCAATGCATTCTGGGATATTGCCCTGGAAGAATCAAGCGATCTTAACTCTGGCGACAATAAGTTCATCTCATTTGACGAAGCGAAAGATATGGGATTGGCGCCTGAATAAAAGGCCCCTATAAGCCATGGCGAACGACCCGCAAGAAATAGCTTCCTTACTCCGGCAGTTATATATATCGCAAAGTTTGACCGATGCCGAGGTGGCTAAGTTGGCTTCCCTGGCCACTGTGGTTTCTTTGGACAAGGATGGCAGTGTCCGTTCGGAGGGGGATGTCGCTGCTCCGTTTTTCTTGATCCTTAAAGGCAAGATCAGTTTGCAGCCGCTGGCCAAGGGTCGTTCCTGGTCTCAGCCAACGGAACTAAAAACGGGACAATTCTTTGGCGCAGATTACCTGCTGTACGGCAAGGTGCGTTCCTTTGATGCCACTGCTTTGACGCAAACGGACCTGCTCTGCCTGGATACTGATTCTCTGAAAACATTGTTGTTGGAGATACCCCGCATTCGGGATGGTCTGGCATATACCATCCAGGTGAATCAGCTGTTGCAGAGCAGGCATTTTAGCTGGGTGGGCGATGATGAACTGGTGCAGGTAGTGGCGCTCAAACACCCTGCCTATTTGATGATCTCACTGATACTGCCGGTCCTTATCGGCTGGATAGCGGTCATTTTCTTTGTCTTTGGCGCCCTCATGCCGGTTGCCTCCTTTCGCCTGGCCTTGGAATGGATGGGCATCCTGGTGGGGGTGATAGCGTTCTTGTTTGGTTTGTGGCGCTATGTGGATTGGCGCAACGATTATTATATCGTCACCGATCAACGCGTGGTTTGGTTGGAGCAAGTCATTGGGCTGTATGACAGCAGGAATGAAACACCGCTCAGCGCAATAAAATCTACCGAGGTGCGCTCCTCGCAAATTGGCCGGATCATGAATTTTGGCGACTTGATCATTAATGCTTTCATGGGCCAGGTTATTTTCGATAATGTGGCGCAGCCCAAAGAGATCAAAGCCTGGATCGATCGTCTGCAAAAGCTCGCCGCTCAAAGGGTAGTGAAATCCGATAAAGATGCCATGGAAGGAGTGATCCGAGATAAGATCAACCCGCCGCCGGCTTCCCAAACACCCACCGTGGCTGCCATCCCTGCCTCAAATGTTAAAAACCCGAAACCCAAAGAGCCCCTGTTTATCAGCCTGGGGAAACTGTTGAAGACGCGCATTGAAGACAGCGACACGATCACCTACCGGAAGCATGTTTTTATCTTGCTCACCAAGACCTGGGCCCCGCTGTTGGTTGAACTGTTCCTGGTCGTGGCAACATTTCTATTGTTCCGGGCCCGGTCAGCGCAAGTGATCACCTTTCCGTCGACAACGGTTATCATTTTATTAGCCCTGTTCATCATGTTCCTGGTCAGCATGTGGGGTCTTTACCATTTTGTCGACTGGATCAATGATATTTATCAGGTGTCGTCCGAGAAGATTGTTGATAGCGAACGCCGGCCTCTGGGTGACGAAGTGACAAAATCGGCCCTGCTGGCCAATGTCCTGAGCATGGATTATGAGCGCCTGGGGATTCTGGGCGTGTTATTGAATTTCGGTGATGTGATCATCAATGTAGGCGCAGAGAGTAAATTCATATTTCACAACATCCACGATCCGGCGCGAGCGCAGCAGGATATTTTTAACCGCATGTACTCTGTGCAGCGCAAAAAGCAGCAATCTGATATGCTTAAGCAGGGTGAACAAATGGTGGATTGGATTGCTGCTTATCACCGCCAGACAGAAGCCTTGCGGAAACCTGAAGATAAATCATAAAACCGATCGAATTTCGGGTAAAATAACATCATGGGTAAGCGAAATATAATCCTTGCCCAGGTAATTGCTGTCTCTTGATTTTATTGTTGCAGAATGGATGATTGGAAATGTCTGTACGAAATATCTACACTTTACCCGACCCTGTCTTGCGGCGCAAGGCACGCAAGGTGACTGATTTTGGGCCGGAATTGCAAACCCTGATCGATGATATGATTGAAACCATGCGCGATGAGCCAGGGGTGGGCTTGGCTGCTCCCCAGATTGGGGTTTCACTGCGCCTGATCGTGGTTGAATATGGCGATGACGAAGATGAGGAAGTCCCGCCAAAGTTGTTCGTGGTGGCGAACCCTGAATTTGGCCGGGTGTCCCCTGAGTTGATCATAGGAACGGAAGGTTGTCTCTCGGTCCCGGGATATTATGGGGAAGTTGAGCGCCATCAAGCAGTGACAGTAAAGGGGCAAAACCGCCGCGGGCAGCCCATGACGATCAAGGCAAAGGATTGGCTGGCGCGCATCTTTCAGCATGAGATGGATCACCTCGACGGGGTTTTGTATGTCGACCGGACGGAAAAGATCTGGAAGACCGAGCAGCCGCCTGCCCAGGCGCCGGTCGCCGAATCAGAACCTGTGGATTGAATGCGGTTAACCCATCTTTCTCTTTCGAATTTCCGCAATTTCACCCGCCTGGATATCGACGTGCCCGGCGGGCCTGTTTTGTTGGTAGGGGATAATGCCCAGGGGAAAACCAGCTTACTGGAAGCAATCTACTACCTGGCAACCTTTACTTCATTTCATGCCAGCAATGATCGCCAGTTGATCAGTTTCTTGGTCAATAAAAACACCCAGGCGGTGGCGCGTATCGTAGCCGAGTTCGAGCGTGGCGAACGGCGCCACCGGCTGGAAGCGCGCATCATCCAGGAGAGCGAAAGTTTTCTCAATGGAAACCGCTTGCGAAAAGAGATTCTACTGGATGGGCTTCAGATCAAAACCGGCGAAGCGGTAGGTCAGTTCAATGCTGTGCTCTTTCTGCCGCACATGTTGGTGGTGGTTGATGGCGCGCCGGAGGAACGCAGACGGTATTTAAACCTGGCTTTAGGGCAGGTCGTTCCGGCGTACCCCGCAGCTCTGACCGAATACAATAAGGCTCTATCTCAGCGCAATGCTTTATTGAAACAGTTGAGCGAGAGGAATGGCGACCCGGCTCAGCTTGATTATTGGGATGATCTATTGGTTGCAGCCGGCGCACAGTTGATCCACGAGCGTACCCGGGCTGTGCTTGAATTAGAGCATCAGGCTGCCTTGATCCACCGTGAATTGACCAGCAGCAGCGAAATGCTGCGCCTGCAATACCAACCATCTTATGATCCGGTGCAGCAGCCTCGCAGCCAGTATGCCTTACCTCTGGATACTCCGCTCAATCGCGGAGGAATTTCCATAGACCTGATCATGCAAGGCTTCCGCACCTGCCTGGTTGAGCTGCGTTCGGAAGAGATTGCGCGCGGCGTAACCACGATCGGGCCTCACCGCGACGAGTTGAGATTTTTAAGCAATGGTGTGGATCTAGGTTTGTATGGCTCGCGTGGACAGGTGCGTACTGCCATGCTGGCCTTGAAATTGGCTGAAATGACCTGGATGAAACAAAAAACCGGCCACTGGCCTGTTCTGCTGCTAGATGAGGTCTTGGCCGAACTGGACGCACAGCGCCGTCTGGATCTATTGCAGCGCCTGACGCAGTCCGAACAGTCGTTGTTGACCACCACCGACCTGGATCAGTTTTCCCCGGCATTCATCGACCATGCCACCCGCTGGCGCATCCAGGGCGGCCGCCTGGCAGATGTAACCCCGCCCGCTGTGTGATCCAGTACAGCCAGGCGCCTCCCCGAAAATTTTTAGATAAGTGCTTATTGTCTCTGTTTAGCGTTCTCTGAATTATGCAAAGGGCGTTTGGCAGGAATGCCCACGCGCCTGGGATAACTGGCAGGCGTGGCTGCGACTTTATCAACGATCACTAGGTAGCGCTCTTCAGCCACGCCGGGCAGTGTAACCGGTACCAGTTGGCGCAGGTGTCCTCCCATTATCCGGATAGCATGCTCGGCGGTCTGGGTTTCTGCAGGGCCGTTTTCGCCTTTCATTGCCAGCATGCTTCCGCCGATTTTTACCAGTGGCAGTAAATATTCTGCCAACACCGGCATAACTGCCACGGCGCGCGCCGTGGCCCAGTCGTATTGTTCGCGGTGAGCCGCTTGTTGGCCAATTTCTTCAACGCGCTCTTGCAGTACTTCTACGTTGGCAAGCCCAAGAGACTTTACAATGTGCCGGCAAAACTCGGCTTTTTTCCCTACTGATTCGACCAGCGTCAGGCGCACAGATGGCAGGGCTATCTTCAGGATTAGGCCGGGAAAACCCGCTCCGGTGCCAATATCGATCACGCGTTCGGTGGCGCTGTCTCGCAGTGCCGTCAGGCAGGTAAGTGAATCCAGGAAATGCTTGACCCTTACTTCCTCAACGCTGCGTATGGCGGTCAGGTTGAAGCGGTTGTTCCATTCTAGCAGCTCCTGTTCGTAGCGCGCCAGGGCTGCGAGTTGGTTTTTGCTCAAACGCAGCCCCACCTGTGCAACGGTTATCTGTGCCAGCTTCTCCATATAGTCCGATTATACCCGTTGTGTGCTTGCCTTTCGAATTCCTTTGCGCTAGAATCCAGCCTGAGGAATTGTTGCATGAAGTTACTGCGAGCATTTTTCACATTGTGTCTTACAGCGGGTGTCTTTTGCCTTTCCACCGCTTCCCGTGCGCAGTCGCCTCCTGAAGAAGCCTACGTACTGGGCGTGGCGGGACATGCTCAAAAATATACCATCTCCTGCGAGTCCCGCTCGGCAGTAGATTGGGCCGCCTTCTGGGGAGCCAGTATTGACGAGACCGAATTCCTGGAGGCGCTGCCGCGTTCTGATAACCCGGATGCAGGATACGTGGGCCAACCGAACGATCCCTGGGGCAATATACCGCCGCTGGGATATGGTGTGCATGCCGGCCCTGTGGCGGCTCTGTTGCGGGAATATGGCTTGACTGCTTCGGCGCAGAGCGATCTTTCCTGGGACGATCTGCGCACAGAAATTGCTACCGGGCGCCCGGTCATTGTCTGGGTAGTTGGACAAATGTGGGCTGGGCAGGCGCATTCCTACACCGCTGAGGATGGCTCTACAACCGAGGTTGTTTATTTCGAGCATACTATGATCTTGACCGGCTACAGCGCTTCGACTGTGCAGGTGGTCGATGCGTATTCGGGTTGGACGCAGACCTATTCGGTGGATGCTTTCCTGGCTTCCTGGGAAGTATTGGGGAATATGGCGATCCTTGGAGATAATTCCGTAGAAGCTGTAGAAGAGCAGCCTGTGCCGCAAAGCGAATATCAGGTTTACATGCCCGGTATCTTCAATCTATGGGCAGTTCAAGATAGCTCTCAGCAGCCAAAAGAGAAGGGTGCAGAAACGAAGCCTGCAACTAAACCTGAGCGTTCAGAAACATACACAGTCGAGCAAGGCGATTATCTGATCGCCGTAGCTGATGAATTGGACTTGGATTGGCGCCAGTTGGCTGAACTGAACCAGATCTATTACCCCTTCGTGATCTATCCGGGGCAAGAGCTTAAATTGCGCTAAAGAATAAATTGGGGCGGGATAGGGGCTGTTCAAAATGATTCTTTTGGACGGCCCCCTCGTTGATATTTAACTAACGGGCGATCTACTAGCTTTAGGAGCTTCTTCTTTCGCCTGTAGGCGTCGTTTACGCCGGGCCAGCACAGCGCGGGCGATCAAGATGGGCGGGGTCAGCACGATCAGCAGCACCGGGGCGATGAATAATACGATCCAGATCAGGGCATTGAACAAGAACTTGACTGCATTGATCAACGCTTGTACTGCGCTCTTTGCAACTCCGGCAGGCTGCCAGCTGCCAATGGTCAGGGGTTGCACGGCCTCGTTGGCGAGCAATTCTACACTAACAGATGAAAGCGCTGCAGATTGTTCATAATACTTCATTTGGCCTTTGATGATTTCGATCTGCTCGCGAATCGCCACCAGTTGATTGTATACGCTCATGATATCTTCCGTGTTGGTGGCAGCATCCATAATCTTCTGAAGACCCTGCTCTGCTGCTTCGAGATTGCGCAGGCGAGACTCCAGGTCGGTATATTCCGCGGTCACATCCTGGCTTGAAACCTGTTGGCTGATCACCGGCTGGGCTGTCTCGGCTTTGATCCGATCTAAAGCCTCGTCCAGGCGCTCGGCCGGCACCCGGATGGTGATGGAGCCGCGTGGCACCTTGGCGCCGTTTTCCAACCAGGTTTGATCCAGGTTGGCGCTGACCACATACCCGCCAAGTTCTTCTGCCAATGCGCTCACGCGATCCATGGATGCAGGCGGATCGTTGACCGCAATCGACAGCCTGGCGTTTTTGATCACCATGCGTTGTACATCCACTGCGGGCGCTTCGCCTACGCTGGAATTAGCGGTTTTGAATGCACTTCCATCAATCTCCTCCATCGCCAGGGGTGCAGAGGCGGGTGAAGCCCCACCGGCATAGTCTCTATCCCTGGCGTATTCAGGGGCAGCAGTTGCGCTTGCACAGGCTGTCAATAGAACTGTCAGGGTGATAAAAATTGAGATCAAACGTGTTTTCATAAGTTCTCCTCCAGATCATTGCACGCGAGCCTATCTAATACCTCTTCGATAGATGCTCATTCTATAGACGCTCCCCTTGCCAAAAGGTTCCCGACGAGCATTACCAACCGGAAGATAGCCGTTGTATATGACGCTCAGGCAGGCCGGCTTTCTTCATTGCTTCTTGAACTTTAGCAATATCATATTCCGCCCGGTGATATTCCCAAGTCAATTCCTCTGAATTGAAGATTGCATAAGCTGCTCGTGGATCACGGTCGCGCGGCTGCCCCACCGAGCCGGGATTAAGGATGGTACGCGGTGCCAATGCAATTTGCGTTGAGTTTTCGGGTACGATCAGGCGGGCATTGCGAATATCTTCTGACAGGTAGTAGAGCACAGGCAAGTGCGTATGCCCGACAAAACAGTAGGGCGTGTCAAAGTGAGTGAAATTGGCTGTAGCTGTGCGAGTATCTAATAAATATTCCCAGATGGGTTCGCGTGGGCTGCCATGAACCAGCGTGATATTTTCCGCAATCGTTTTTTCTGGCAGCGTGTAGAGGAATGCAGTTTGAATCGGATCGAGGTTGGATTGTGTCCATTCAATGGCCTGGCGCGCCTCGGGATTGAAAGAATATGCGTCGATATAATTAAGAACAGCCGCATCATGATTCCCCATCACGCAGATCAGGTTGGGAAGCCCACGGACGAGCGCCACGCATTCGTTAGGCTCAGGGCCATAGCCGATCAAGTCGCCCAGGCACCAGACGGCATCCACTTCACCGGCAGCTTTCAGCACAGCTTCTAGAGCAACTAAGTTAGCATGAATGTCCGAGATGATCAGTATCTTCATAACAGCCTCGCATCAATAATAATGTACCGGCAATCTCTGTTGCCCCTTACTGGCAAACACCTGGCTGCCATATTTGATAAAGGCCCAACTTGCCGTTTTCGCCATCTGATAGAAAACTATCGCTTACAGTATAACCTGTTACTCTTGCCAGCGCCTGGAGTTCGAGATCAGTGAAGTGATGCACGTAACGTAAACCGCTTCCACCTTGACGCCAATCGAGCAGATAATCTCCAGGGTCAACCGTGTCTGTGCCTAATCCGATTGTTTCCCAGGCCTGGATGCGCCCGGCGAGTCGTTGGCTGTTGAGAAACTGCCAGTTTGAGATCATCAAAGATCCTATCGGTTGCAGGCACTCTCGAATTCCTCGCAGCACCTGGCTCCGCAGCCCATCACCTGGCAAGTGATGAAGCACAGCAAACGCGGTGACGATCTCAAAACTGTGCTGTGGAAGCGCCAACTCCCAACCTGCCTGGCCCAAATTGCCCTGGATAAAAGAGATGTTGGCAGCCTGGCCCAGGCTGCCTTCTGCCTCTCTTAGTAGGCCGGGGCTGAAATCGAAGCCAACATACTGCCCTGTGTAACCCTCATGTGCCAATTCCAGAGCCAGTTCTCCGTTACCACATCCTAGGTCTAAAATGCTTTCAGATGCAAGCAGCCCCGGCAAAAAGCGGCGGACGCCGGGCTGCAGGCGATGGCGGGTTGCCGAAAATTGGAGTGCAAAGGTCTGGTAAAATTGTTGATTGAGATCAAGCAGTTTGGCTGCCGTTTCAGATTTCACAGGGATATTATAGTCGAAAATCAGAACGTGTTGGTATTATGAGCAAAGACAAGCAAGCCTGGTTGCAAGCCCGTCGCTACACTCCCGAGATGCTATCGTTGGCGCGCCTGGCGTTGGACGATGTGCGTTCCGGGCGCACCGTCACGCAAGCCGTTCAGCGACATCCTCTTCCGGGCGGCGGCTATCTGGGAAAACATGTTTTAGTGGCTGCATATCGGCATCTAGTGGAGAGCGGTGCCTGGTCAGAAGATCCCGTTTTCCTGGAGCGCATCCGCATGAAGCCGGTGCGAACGTTATCTGGTGTTACAACGGTGACTGTTTTGACCAAACCTTTCCCCTGCCCTGGCGCTTGTATTTTTTGCCCGGATGATGCGCGTATGCCCAAGAGTTACCTGCCCAATGAACCTGGCGCCCGGCGAGCCCTGGACCATGCTTTCGATCCCTTCGATCAGGTCAGTGCACGCATCCAGGCCTTAACGGCAGTTGGTCATCCTACCGATAAGATTGAACTGTTGATCCTGGGGGGCTCATGGAGCGCTTACCCGCGGGATTACCAGGAATGGTTTGTGCGGCGTTGTTTCGAAGCCATGAACGGTGCTCTTTCTACCGGCCTGGAAGATGCTCACATGCAAAATGAAAGCGCGCCTCATCGTAATGTGGGCCTGGTAGTCGAAACACGGCCTGACCACATTAACGCGAATGTGCTGGCATGGCTTCGCACCCTGGGGGTGACCAAAGTTCAAATGGGCGCACAAAGCCTGGATGATCGCATCCTGGCTTTGAATCGGCGTGGCCACACGCTCGCCGAGACGCACCGGGCAGCGGAACTGCTGCGCCTGGCGGGCTTTAAGATCGTCTTGCATTGGATGCCCAACCTGTTGGGGGCCAGTCCAGATTCGGATCGCCAGGATTTTGCCCGCTTGTGGGATGGCTTATGTCCCGATGAGATCAAGATATATCCGACGCAGTTGTTGGAAAATACCGATCTGTATCGCACCTGGCAGCAAGGAGAATACCAGCCCTATACAACCGACCAATTGGTTGACCTGATCGCCGATATAAAACCTTCTATTCCTCGGTATTGTCGCGTCAACCGCATCATCCGGGATATTCCTTCCACAGAAGTGGTTGCGGGCAACAAACGTACCAGCCTGCGGCAGGATGTTCAAAAAGAAATGCTGCGCCGTGGGACTCGCTGCCAATGTATCCGCTGCCGCGAGGTGCGCAAGCAAATCATACAGAGCGATGATCTTCGCCTGGAAGATATTGTTTATATGGCCCAGGGAACTGAGGAACATTTCTTGTCTTTTGTTACGCCGGATGATCAATTAGCGGGTTTCTTGCGTCTAAGCCTGCCGCAGTCAGATGCTGTTGCACAGCTTGAAATGGAGGATTTACGCTCGGCCGCCCTGATCCGGGAGGTGCACATTTATGGCCAGTCGCTCCCGGTGGGCATGGATCGAGCTGGGGTTGCTCAACACAGCGGCCTTGGTACCCGTCTAATCCATCATGCGGAACAACTGGTGCTTCAACGCGGCTATTCGCGCCTGGCGGTTATCGCCGCCATAGGAACCCGCTTATATTATCTTGGCCGGGGCTTTGAACGCGGACAGTTATACTTATGCAAACCCCTGGCTTAGTGTTTTTCACAGCCGAGTTGGGCCAAAAGATCAGAATAGTGACACTTGGCACATTCAGACAAGGATAAGCTACCCTTGAGCTTTATAGAAAGTTTTGTCACAATAGTATTTGGTCATCAAAGCTGAAGGCGCCGGTCGTGGCTTTTGATCGTGTGTCTTGGCTACATCAGTAACCATCGAATCTCAGAATTATAGAAAGGAAATGCTTCATGTGCGCTAGAAAAGCTCCATCCAGCCGGCGACCATTCGTTCCAACCAAGATTACCTTAAGACACCCTGTTCCTTCAGATATTGATATTGCTCAAGCGGCGGAACTAAAACCCATCACCCAGATTGCAGAGGAAGTTGGCATCCTCCTCTCGGAGTTGGAATTACATGGTGAATATATAGCCAAAATTCGGTTGAATGCACTGGAACGTTTACAGAATAAACCGGACGGGAAGTACATCGATGTTACAGCCATAACACCAACGCCATTAGGAGAGGGAAAAACAACCACAACGGTTGGACTCAGCCAGGCTTTGGGGGCGCACCTGGGCAAGAAGGTGTTCACCTGTATTCGCCAACCCAGCCAGGGTCCAACCTTTGGTATCAAAGGCGGGGCCGCCGGCGGTGGTTATAGCCAGGTAGTCCCGATGGAAGATTTCAATCTGCACTTGACGGGTGACATTCATGCGATTACAGCCGCAAACAACCTCCTGGCAGCGGCAATTGATGCCCGGATTTTACATGAGGCCAGCCAGGATGATGTTAAGTTGTTCAATGCTCTTTGCCCGCCGCAAAAAGATGGCAGCCGCAAATTCGCTCCCTCAATGCTGCGCCGGTTGAAGAAACTGGGTATTGATAAAACCGATCCGAACGATTTGACTCCCGAAGAACGCAGCCGTTTTGCGCGTCTGGATATTGACCCGGCCAGTATTACCTGGCGGCGGGTGGTGGATACCAATGATCGTTTCCTACGTGCGATCACGATTGGACAGGGCCCGGAAGAGAAGGGAATGACCCGGGAAACGGGTTATGATATCTCAGTCGCCAGCGAGATCATGGCGATCCTGGCGCTCACCACCAGCCTGGCAGATATGCGCGAGCGCCTGGGCCGGATCGTTATTGGCACCAGCCGGGCTGGCGAAGCGATCACCGCAGAGGATCTGGGAGTTGCCGGGGCAATGACGGTTTTAATGAAAGAGGCCATTAAGCCTACCCTCATGCAAACCCTCGAGGGGACGCCTGTCTTTGTGCATGCCGGACCTTTTGCAAACATTGCCCATGGCAACAGCTCGATCATCGCGGATAAGATCGCACTGAAACTGGCAGATTATGTGATCACAGAATCTGGTTTTGGGGCAGATATCGGCATGGAAAAGTTTTTTGATATCAAATGTCGATATTCGGGTCTGGTGCCGAACGTAGTTGTGCTGGTTGCCACGGTGCGAGCGCTCAAGATGCATGGCGGCGGCCCCAAGGTTGTGGCTGGTAAGCCGTTAGATACGGCCTATGTAGAGGAAAACCTGGAACTGCTGCGTGCGGGATTGGAAAACTTACAAGCTCACATCAAAAATGCCTTGCGTTTTGGCGTTCCGGTTGTAGTGGCGGTCAATTCCTTTGCCACGGATACGCAGGCAGAGGTCGATTTGATTTGCCAGGTTGCGCGTGAGACGGGCGCTGAAGATGCGGTTGAGTCTTCTCATTGGATGGAGGGCGGCGCGGGTGCTGTCAAGCTGGCAGAGGCGGTCGTCAAAGCAGCCGAAAAACCCAGTCAGTTTACCTTCCTCTACCCATTGGATATTCCCATTAAAGATAAGATCGAATTGATCTGCAAAGAAATTTATGGTGCGGATGGCGTGGATTACCTTCCCGAAGCTGAAGCCAAGATAGCATTATACACGCGCCTGGGTTTTGATAAATTGCCGCTTTGCATGGCGAAAACCCATCTCAGCTTGAGCCACGACCAAAACCTGAAGGGTGTACCCAAAGGGTATCGCATCCCGATCCGTGATATTAGCGCTTCGGTGGGCGCTGGCTTTCTCTTCCCACTCTTAGGAACGATGCGCACGATGCCTGGCTTGCCTACGCGCCCCGTCTTTTATGATGTAGATCTTGACCTGGAGACAGGCCGGGTGGTTGGGTTGTTCTAAATCGGGGTTTGGAAGATGACGGTAGAATGCAGTTCTACCGTCATCTTCCATCTCTCCTTGGGATGGCAGAATTTGTTACTAAAGAACTGAAATATCTCTTATAATGAAGATATGAAAAACGATCTGCCGGAGAGGGAAAATCGCGCTAATCGAAATGATCTCAGCGATATATATAAACAACAAATTATTGAGCATTTATTAGATGGGGTTGTTGTTGTTGATCAGGCGAATATCATTATCTTTGTTAACCCAGTAGCCTGCGATTTGCTGGGATATACCCAGTCCGATTTGCTTGGAAAACCCTGGACAGTAATCGTTCCAGAAGATCAACACGTATCGATAGCAGATATTTATGCTCAGAATAAAGATGGGAACGTCTCTCATCGCGAGGTGTTTGCCCTGACCAAAGACGGGATCCGTTTCCCTGCGCTGGTGAGCGGCAGCCCGATCACGGTCGATGGCGAATACCGGGGCGCGATCGGCATCTTTAGCGATCTTTCCAGGCTAAAAGAGGCTGAATCGAGGCTGCAGCGACAATTGGGGCTTGAACACGAGCAAGTGCTTTTAGTTCAAACCTTGCAAGAATTAAGCTCGCTGATCGTTTCCCAGTTGGGATTACAGGAAGTATTAGAGCGCATATTAGATCTTTTGGGGCGGGTTGTCCACTATGATAGTGTTTCCATTATGCTCCTGGATTCGGATGGCGTATTGAATCTGGCAGCGGGGCGCGGCTTCTCTGATCTGAATATTGTCCGCCTGTCTGTTCGAGAAATCAGTTCTCATATCTTGAGCATAGATGGGATGCAGCAGGATGGGCAGGTCATTCCAGATACGCTCCAGAGTCCGGCGTGGCGTGTGAGACCCGGCGGCGAAAAAATTCGATCTTGGGTTGGCGCTCCATTGCGCGCCAAAGGTCGCTTGATAGGGGTCCTTACGATGGACAGCTTCCAACCCGATCATTACAGTCAGAAAACGGTTCAAATCGTTATGGGTTTTGCCAATCAGGCTGCCGTCGCAATTGAAAACGCCAGGTTGTTCGCTGCCGAGCATACTGCCAGGGAGAGGGCAGAGGCGCTGCGTGACGCTGCTCATATTGTAAACTCTTCGCTATCTTTGGATGATGTTCTGCAGGTGGTGCTTAGCCAGTTGGCCCGTGTGCTGCTTTTCGATAGCGGTTGTGTGATGCTGGCCGATGATGATGAAATTTCTATAAGAACCTGGCGAGGTTATTCGGTTGAAGATCTCTCTACAATCGAACAAATACGTTTCAATCTGCAAACAGACCAAACCATCGGCACAGTTGTTCGCAGTGGCGAACCTATGCTGATCTCAGATGTGCGCGAAGACCCGGGTTGGGTAGAAACCTGGATCAGCGGGCACATCCGGTCCTGGATGGGGGTGCCGTTGTTGTGGCGCGGCCAGGCGATTGGCCTGTTGAGCCTGGATCGAATGGAACCTGCAGGTTTTACCCAGGATGATATCGAGCAGGCGCAGGCTTTTGCAGTGCATGCTTCCGCCGCAATTCAAAATGCTCGCCTGTTCGAGGCGGAAGAACAGCGTTCTGCCGAACTGCTGGCAGTGCGCCAGGCAAGCTTAAGCCTGGCCTCATCCCTAAACCTGGGAGATGTGCTGGATTCAATTCTGGATAGCACCCTCCGCTTTTTGCCCGGAACGCGTAACGCTTATATTTTCCTGTATCATCAGGATGAGACCGGCAAAGATCATATCACTTTTGGGGCCGCTCTTTGGCGAGACAAAGAACAGCGTAAGCCATCGACAGAGCCCTTACCGAATCCGCTGGTGTTAAATGTAGTGCGAACCGGTCAAATGATCGTGATCCCAGATGCGGGGAAACATCCGCTTTTTAGAAATCGTCCCAAAGAGGCCAACCGGCAGGGCGCTTTGATCGGGTTGCCGCTCAAAATTGGCCCGCGCGTGGTGGGGATAATGAATGTGTCTTATCCTCACCCTCGCGCATTCATGGAATCTGAGCTGCGCGTCCTCAACTTGTTGGGCGACCAGGCTGCGGTCGCAATTGAAAATGCGCGCCTTTATGAACGGGTGACCATAGAGCGACGGCACATGAGTCTACTCTATGAATTGGCTCGTGAGCTAACAACCAGCCTGAGTTACACTGAAATCCTCAACCGGGCTGCCACTCTCACCAGCCAGGCGCTGAATGGTATCGTGGGAGAAGGCTTCCTTTACGATCGGGCCACCGGCCGGCTGAAATTGGTCGCTTTATATGGCCGTGAAGTCGAATCCCTGGAAGCGCTTAACGAACGCATGGATGCTCGCCCAGGCAAAGGATTGGCTGGTTGGGTAGCGCAAACCTGCAAAGCCGTTTACATTCAAGATGTTTATCGCGATGAAAATTGGCTGCCTGTAAAAGGCCTTGATGATGATGTGCGTTCGGGCATTATATCTCCCATTTTGGAGGGGGATCGGTTATTAGGTATACTAACTGTGCTCCACCAGGATGTTGCCGGTTTTTCGCAAGAGCATCTTCTCTTGTTGCAGGCCATTTGTCGCCAGGTAGCGTTGGCGTTAACCAATGCTGAACGATACTCGCAGGTTCAAAACCTGGTCCGGCTATTATCAGAAGAGCAGTATCGCCTGGAGAGCTTGCTTGAACATCTGCCGGTAGGAGTATTGTTGCTGGATGATAATTATCATTTGCTGGTCGCCAACTTGTTGGGCAGGAGACTCCTGGCGCGCTTAAATGGCGATGAGCGGCCTGATACGGTTGTGCATTTGGGGGGCTATGCTCTGGAAGATTTGATCCATCAACGCAGCGATACGCTTCCTGTGGAAATTTTGAACTCGAGCTCACCGCGCATTTTCTTGGAGGCAGATGCCCGCCAGGTTGGCGAAGAAAACCGGCAGTGGGTGGTAACCATTCGGGATATTACCCAGGAAAAAGATAATCAGGTGCGGGTCAACATGCAAGAACGCCTGGCCACCGTAGGACAGTTGGCGGCAGGTATTGCGCATGATTTCAATAATATCATGGCTGCCATCATGATTTATTCAGATCTATTGATCAATGATAAAGGTGTGGCAGCTTCCAGCCGAGAACGTTTGCAGATCATTCAACAACAGGTTGGACGTGCCTCCAGTCTTATTCGCCAGATCCTGGATTTCAGCCGTCGTTCAGTGATGGAACAGAGCCCGCTTGATTTGCTTCCGCTGCTCAAGGAAATAATAAAGCTTTTCGAGCGCCTCTTGCCGGAGACGATTCGGGTAAGGTTCTCTTACGAATCAGGTGCTTTTATGGTCAATGCCGACCCAACGCGCTTACAGCAAGTATTCATGAACTTGGCTCTGAATGCTCGCGATGCGATGCCGGATGGCGGTATATTAAAAATTCGGATGGGATATCTCAATTTGCAACAGGGTGAACGGCCTCCGATTGTAGGGATGGATCCACAACGTTGGGTTTGGGTAGTGTTTGAAGATAATGGTTTTGGCATTACAACCGACGCGCTCCCGCACATTTTTGACCCCTTCTTCACGACCAAGCCGGTGGGCAAGGGCACGGGACTTGGCCTGGCTCAAGTGTATGGGATCATTCAACAGCATGGCGGATTTATTGATGTCGGTAGTGAAATCGGAAAGGGTACGATATTCACCATTTATTTGCCTGCTATTAGCTTGATGAAAGAAGATACTGAAGCGCCAGGTGAGTTCTTTGTGTTGCAAGGCAACGGCAAACAGGTTTTGGTCGCCGAAGATGACCCTACTACGCGAGATGCTCTGCAGGCGCTTTTGCAGGCCTATGGATTCGTTACACTTCCGGTGGCCAATGGCGTGGAGGCTTTGCAACTATTACATACGAAAGGCGATGAGATCTCCTTCGTTGTGACCGATGTGGTTATGCCTGAGATTGGTGGAATTGAGTTATATCAAAAAATACGCCAACAATGGCCTGCGAAGAGAGTGCTTTTTGTTACGGGGCATCCCCTGGATGATCGCAACCAGAGCCTGCTAGAGGAAGGCGATGTATTCTGGCTCCAAAAACCTTTTTCTGCAGCCGAGTTTGGGAAGATCTTGAGCGCCATGCTGAAGTGATGCTTACCAGCCTCTGATTGTCCCAGGCCCGCCAGTGGGGCTAGAAATTTGTCATAAACAGCGAAAAGATCATGGAGAGTATGACAACGATGCCGATAATTCCCAGGATGATCTGCTGAGTTCGTATGCTGCGCTGCTGTTTGTTGCTGATTTTTGGTTTCTTAGGCATAAATTCTCCTTATTTTGACCATTTATTCAAGGTGAGATTTAATATTGTGGGCAACTGTCTCAGTAATGCCCGGTATAGCCATGAGTTCCTCGATAGAGGCCTGGCGGATTGCGTCGACTGAACCAAAACGTATGAGCAGTGCTTTGCGCCGGGTTGGGCCGATGCCAGGGATTGTGTCCAGGCGAGAAGCAATACCCGCTTTATCGCGTTGTTTACGATGAGTTGTAATGGCATAACGATGGGCTTCGTCTCTTACGCGCTGCACCAGGTATAGGCCCTGAGATTGGCGCGGCAGCAAGATGGAATGAGATCTTCCGGGCATGAATATTTCTTCCATTTGCTTGGCGAGTGACGCAACTGGAACTGTTTCGCTAAGCCCAAATCTATCTAGAACATTCACCGCGCGGCTAAGCTGACCCTTGCCGCCATCGATCAATACCAGGTCTGGCAAGACTGCAAAGGAAGGATCTGGTTTACTGCCCGGTTTTTGACTGAGGTCTTGCGATGCTTGCCAACGGCTGAAACGTCGGTTGAGCACCTCCTCCATGCTGGCAAAATCATCGGGCCCGCTCACCGTGCGAATGTTAAAGCGCCGGTACAAATTCTTCTTTGGAACACCTTGCTCGAAAACCACCATACTGCCAACGGCTGCTGTTCCTTGCGTATTTGAAATATCATAACATTCGATGCGATTGGGCGGGTTGGTCAGCTTCAATGCCTCCTGTAATTCGCCTAAAGCTTGTTCCTGGCGAAGTGTATCGGTTTCCCAGCGCGCCTTCAATGCAGAAAGTGTTTCGGCCGCGTTCTCAGCCGCCATTTGTACCAGTTCTGATTGCTGGCCCTCTCGAGGAACGTGGATTTCTACTTTTTCACCCCCGCGTCGAGTTCTGAGCCAATCTCGGATCACGCGCGTCTCTTCTATATCTTGTGGCAGCAAGACTTGAGCAGGAATATTGGGGGCTTGATCGTAAAACTGTTTAAGAAAGCCTGCCAGAACATCGGCATCTGGGGCATCTTCTGGGCCTTCCATGATAAAGTATTCTCGTCCGATGAGTTTCCCGCTGCGGATAAAAAAGATCTGTACGCAGGTATCGCTGTTGGAGCGTGCCATGGCGATTACATCGGAGTCCGCATAATCGGATGAGAATATGACTTTTTGCCGCTCAACGATATGTTGGATGGCTTGTAATTGGTCGCGCACTGCCGCAGCGCGTTCGAATTTCAGGTTCTCGGCTGCCAGGGCCATTTCTTCTTGCATGCGTGTTAAGATGCCTTCTGTGCGTCCTTCTAGGAATTTACACAGATCATCAATGACCTGGCGATATTCTTCCTGGCTGACTGCATTGATACAAGGCCCATTGCACAGCTTGATATCATAATACAGGCAGGCGCGCTCATCTTTTCCGGTGATCTCCCTGTCGCAAGACAGGTAAGGAAATATTCGTCGTAGCACATCCAGGGTTTGATGGACAGCCCAAACGCTGGTATAAGGCCCATAGTAACGCGAGCCGTCTTCGTTCATCTGGCGGGTTACGGTCACTTTTGGGAAAGGTTCATGCCAGTGGATCTTGATATAAGGATAGCGTTTATCATCCTTCATGCGGATGTTGTACTGAGGTCGGTGCTTCTTGATCAGGTTCATTTCCAGGATCAAGGCTTCCAGTTCAGAGCCTACCAAAATCCATTCAATTTCTGCAATCCTTCTGACCATCTGGCGCGTCTTATTATCTTCTTGCGCAGAAGCGTGAAAATATGAACGCAGGCGGTTGCGCAGGTTGATGGCCTTGCCTACGTAAATGATCACGCCCTCTGCGTTTTTCATCAGGTAGCAGCCAGGCTTGGTAGGCGCAGTATCTAGAATTTTTTGGATGTGCTCAGGAGTCTTCATCAATAAAACAATATAGAACTATAAGTCACTTTTCACTAAAATACAATTTTATCATGGACAAATGCCCGGTTATAATTGTCTTGATAGGCTCTTCGGGAATCATCGCGGTGGAGCATGCCTGCTGCCTACCACGGGGTTTCTCAATGATCTCTTGAATAAGAAGGTGTAATCTGGAAACCAAACCGATCGAAGTGGTTATCGGTGAATTGCTGCGACAACGAGGCTGGCGCCTGGCAGTATCCGAATCCTGCACTGGGGGCTTGTTCAGTCACTGCATCACCAATGTTCCAGGCTCTTCCACCTACTTCCTGGGCAGTATCATTGCTTATGCTTACGAGGCCAAAGTGCGCTTACTGGGAGTAAAATGGGAAACTCTGGAAGCTTATGGCGCCGTCAGTCAAGAGACTGTTTTAGAAATGGCGTTGGGAGTGCGGCGAGCGTTTGCTGCGGATGTGGGTCTTTCCATTAGTGGAGTAGCTGGGCCTGGGGGAGGCACTCCTGAAAAACCAGTGGGGTTAACCTGGATAGGGCTTTCCGCCCCACAATACCAGGACGCTCAGCATTTCGTGTGGGATGGAGACAGGCTTAAAAACAAAGAATACTCGGTTCAAGCAGCCATGGACATATTGGCTAAATTCTTGCAAATTCAAGTGAAGGATTTATGAGTCGTAGCTATAATTTCTTATTGTGGATCTTAGCTGTGCTTGTTCTGCTGGTGGGGAATGTTCAATCATCGTTCGCTCAGGCAGGAGATGGGGGCGAACTGATTGATGCGGCCAACCCATTGCGTGTTGCCAAAGGCTTGCCCATCTTGCAGAACGAAGTTCCAACCGCCAGTGCAACGATAACAGGTGAAAGCGTTTCGGAAGCACAGAACGGAATGATCGATGAGGAAGGATATTTAATTCACATTGTGCAACCTGGCGAATCATTAGCCAGCATTGCTGTAGATTATGACGTGGATTACACTGACCTGCTGGCTTTGAATGGCTTCATACAAGATGCAGTACTGTATCCGAATGACAAGATACGTATCCGTTTGCTCGATACCGCCACACCCACCCCGGAACCGACCTCAACGCTAACACCAGTGCCTCCGACCCCTACTCGACGCCCAACTCGAACCACAACGCCTATCCCAACATCAACTACCGCCGTTGTTCAGCCCGATTCGAACGATGTCCAAAACAAGCTAGATGATCGGTCTGAAAGCAATCCTGCGCAAGGCATTGCTTTTGCCGGAGGAGAATTGTTCGAGAATGTGATCCTGATTGCTATCACTCTCATGGTGGTTCTTGGTTCAATATTGGTTGTGGTTGGAGGCTTTTTGAGAAAACGAGCCTGATACGATTACCTGCGATCAACTTACAAAGCGCTTGAATCGCGTGGATTCCAGACACCAATCACCGCCCCAGTAGTATCTTCAACATCTTCCCAGTTTATTATGGGCAGTTCAATCTGCACCAGGGTGGCTGTTTTTAGGGGCACATATTCTTCGATCAAAGTTTCAACCAGCCCCTCAAATTCGGGATTGTGCCCAACCAGTAAAACACAACGAATACTATTAGGAAGCCCGCGCAGCAAATTTAAAAGCTCTTCGACTTGCGCCTGGTACATCTCAGGATAAAAACGAATTTCACCAGAATAGCCGCTGTTTTCTGCAACAGCCGTTGCCGTTGCGCGCGCTCGCCGGGCTGTTGAGCTGGCGATGAGATCGGGAAGCAGGGCTAGCTCTCGGAGCAATCTTCCCATATGCGGCGCATCGAGTTGGCCGCGTGGATTGAGAGGCCGATCATGATCTGATACATCTGCTTCTTTCCAACTGGACTTGGCATGCCTCAGCACGAGAAGTGTTTTCATCCTTACCTGCTCCTTGGAGTGATTACCCATATTATACTTAAAACTTGAGGTATGCGGGGTGTTTCGGGTAATCGCATTGGGAGCGATTTCTCCCACTAGAGAGGGAAATGGGGGATGTTGGTGTGACCGCAGTCACACCAACATCCCCAAACCTATCGCTTTTAGGGATTGCGTCTGCCCACCAGGGCGGAAACAATCGTCCTGAAAAATGGCGCGTTCCATATTGGATAAGAAAACTGGAGTAAAATTAGGGTTCTGTTGTTACGAAGTTGAGGCGAAATGAGCGTTTGATTTAGGAGTTGACGATGAGCGGTCGAGCAATTATACGTGATTTGGGTGATGGCTTGCTTGTGCGCCGTGCCTCCCGTGCGGATGCCGAGGAACTCTCTGGTTTTGATGCCATGGTGCATGGCAATATGCAAGAAAATATTCCTGACGAGCGCGTCAGGGTATGGGTACAGGATTTGTTGACCAGGCCCCATCCCACTTTCGCTCCGGGAGACTTTACGGTGGTTGAAGACACAGCCTCCGGAAAGATCGTATCCAGCCTCAATCTAATTTCGCAAACCTGGACGTATGAAGGTATTCCATTCGGCGTGGGGCGCCCCGAATTAGTAGGAACATTGCCTGGTTACCGTGACCGCGGCCTGGTACGTGCTCAGTTTGATGTGATCCATGCCTGGAGCACCGAGCGTGGTGAGTTGGTGCAGGCGATTACCGGCATCCCTTATTACTATCGGTTATTTGGATATGAAATGGGACTGGACTTATCAGGCGGGCGATCCGGTTTTACCCCCCAGGTGCCCAGGTTGGCCGAGGGGCAAGAAGAGCCTTTTCTGATCCGGCCTGCGGTGGAGAATGATCTGGGTTGGCTGGCTGCTCTTTACGAGCAAGGTTGCCGCCGTTCCCTGGTATCCTGTGTCTGGGATGATGCTCTTTTGCGTTATGAATTATCTGGAAAAAGTAGTGAAAATGTCTGCCGCTATGAATTGCGTGTCATTGAAACACCCCAAGGCGAAGCAGTCGGTTTCCTGGCGCATCCCCCTTATCGCTGGGGAGCCATGTTAGCTGCTACCACATATGAACTCAAAATCGGTATTTCGTGGGCTGACGTAACACCGAGTGTAATTCGATATTTGATGGCAGCAGGAGCTAATTATAAAGCCGAATATGGCAGTGAACCTTGTTCATCTTTCGGTTTTTATCTCGGGTTGGATCATCCGGTATATCATGTGATCCCCGGTCGTTTGCCGCGGGTCCGTCCGCCGTATGCCTGGTATGTGCGCGTGCCCGATTTGCCCGCTTTCATCCGCCGCATTAGCCCGGTGTTGGATCGCAGGTTGGCCGAATCTTATTTCGTCGGTTATTCGGGCGAATTCAAACTGACCTTTTACCGTGATGGGCTGCGCCTGCTGTTTGACAAAGGTCACCTGGCAGTAGTTGAAAGATGGCAACCCACTCCACAGGGACATTCGGGTGATGCTGCCTTTCCTAATCTAACATTCTTGCAGCTCTTATTTGGATATCGTTCGCTGGAAGAACTTCGCTATGCCTACGCAGATTGTTCGGCTGATTCGGACCAAATTGCAGGCTTGCTGGGAGTATTATTCCCCAAGAAACCTTCTTGTGTCTGGCCGGTTTCCTGAGGTTGCCGCTAAATGGTTGTTCTTGGTGTTGTCGCCGATACCCATGTACCTGATCGCCGGCCCTGTTTGTCGCCGAAGTTGTTGGCTTCTTTTCGCTCGGCTGGCGTTGCTGCTATCTTACATGCCGGCGATATCTCAACATCGGTTGTTCTCGATGAGCTAGGCCAAATAGCGCCGGTTTATGCCGTGCGAGGCAATCGGGATATCTATCACTTGCGTGCTTTGCCTATCAGTCGGTTATTAACTTTCGAAGGAGTCCGGGTGGGCCTGACACATGGACATGGATCTTTGTGGCAATATTTTCTAGACAAAGGACATTACATGTTGCATGGGCTGGAAGAGACCCATTATGTTTCTCGTGTCATAAAATCATTTTCCGGAGCAGGTGTGATCGTATTTGGGCATATTCATATGCCCATAATCGAGACGATCAATGGTTGTTTGATCTTTAACCCTGGTGTTGCCTGTTGTTCGGGGCATCACAGAACATCTCCCAGCGCCGGTTTGCTGTATATAAATTCTCAGGGCGCTGCTCGTGGAGAAATTTTCCCTCTATAAACCTTGGTTTATATTTGTTTTTCTAGATGGTAGCGCAAAATTCAGCCGCAGAATGTATCGTATCGTTCGCCGCTGCACAGGGTTTTCAATAATGATGAGTTCAGGGTATACTCCCATTGTTGGGGATATTCTTGATGCCAGGTAAGGTTTCTTTTTTATTCCAGATAATAAGGATAGGTACTTATGAAGCGAGCGGTCAGTATCAGTATTGGTTCATCAAAGCGAGATAAATGTGTCGAAGTAGAGCTTTTAGGTGAAATAGTGCGTATCGAGCGCATCGGAACCGATGGTGACATGGAGAAAGCTGCGCAAATGTATAAGGAGCTCGATGGGCAAGTAGATGCATTTGGAGTCGGTGGCGCAGATTTGGGAGTGATGGTAGAGGATCGTTGGTACCCTTTATATTCGGTACAGAAAATGGTGCGTTTTATTCAAAAAACGCCCGTGGTAGATGGAACAGGTCTAAAAAACACTCTTGAAAATAAAGTGGCTGCTTTCCTGGATGCTCACATTGGTGAGTATGTTCGCGAAAAGAAAGTTTTCGTTGCCACAGGGGTTGACCGTTGGGGGCTGGGATTGTCCTTTCGCCAGGCGGGATATCAATGTGTTTACGGTGATCTCATGTTTGGCTTAGGCTTTGATGTTCCTCTTCGCAGTGAGCGCGCCCTCAAAACTTTTGCTGCCGTCTTGATGCCTCTTGCCGGGCGTTTACCATTCGATTGGGTCTATCCGACAGGCGCCAAGCAGGAAGAACGAGTCCCCAAGTGGGAAAAGTACTATCAGTGGGCCACAGTAACTGCCGGCGATTGCCATTATATTCGCAGGTGTATGCCCTATCACATGGATGGCAAAGTGATCGTGACCAATACCACTACCCAGGCGGATGTCGAGATATTCAAGCAAGCGGGTGTGAAGTACATGGTAACAACCACACCCAACCTGGATGGTCGTTCATTTGGTACGAATATGATGGAAGCGGCATTGATCGCAGTATCTGGCAAGGGCCGCAAGCTTTCTTATGCCGAGTTGAACGAACTGATCGATCGACTAGGCCTTAAGCCACAACTACAGGAGTTGAACTAACCTATGTACGCGATCGTTACCGCAGGTGGAATTCCAAACCCTGGAGAACCGTTATACGAATATACCCAGGGCCTCTCGAAGGCCATGCTTCCCATCGCCGGCAAGCCTATGATTCAATGGGTGCTTGACGCGCTGAGCGAGGCCAGATCGATACAGAGTATCTTGATCATGGGTTTAACTCCTGAGAGTGGTATTACCTCTTCGAAACCCATGACTTTTACCCAGAACCGGGGCGGCATGTTGGAAAATATCCTCGAAGGCGTCAAACAGGTTCAAACCCTTGACCCTACTGTAAAACATGCTTTGCTGGTTTCTTCAGATATTCCTGCCATCACACCTGAAATGGTGGATTGGGTAGTGAACGAAGCAATGAAAACGGATGACGATTTCTATTACAATGTGATCGATCGCCAGACAATGGAAAACCGTTATCCAAATTCGAAGCGAACCTATACACGTCTCAAAAATGCAGAGGTGTGCGGCGGCGATATGAATGTGGCGCGAACGATGACGATTTCTGGTAAAGAAGATTTATTCAATCAGATCATCGATTCTCGCAAGAATCCGGCCAAACAAGCCGCTATCTTGGGATTCGATGTCCTCTTCTTGCTTCTGACCCGTCAACTGACTTTGCAAGATGCAGAACAAAGGATCAGCCGTAGTCTGGGTTTAAAAGGTCGGGTTGTCCTTTGCCCTTACGCAGAAGTGGGCATGGATGTAGATAAGCCCTACCAATTGGAATTGGTTCGAGCCGATCTAGAGCGCCAGGCTGGGCATGCTGGATAAGTTGTTGGCCTGGGATGCACGCATATCGACGCAAATGCGTATTGCAGAGAGTCCCGGGCTTTTGCGTCGTTTTGCAATATTTTTTGCACACTCCGGCGATTCCTGGTTTTGGATATTGGCTTTAACTCTCTTGTGGATCTTTGGAACGAGCTTCTGGAAAGAAAGGGCCTTGCTGCTGGCGGCAGGGATCCTGGTAACAGCCGTTTTGGTTCTGGTGATTAAGTTCACTATTCGCCGCCGGCGCCCAGAAGGAGAATGGGGAAATTTTTATCGCAGTACTGATCCGCATTCTTTCCCATCTGGGCATGCTGCGCGTGCTTGTATGTTGGCGGTGATGGGGTTAGGGATTGGACCTGCCTGGCTTGGCCTGATATTGTTGATTTGGGCGCCTCTGGTTGCCCTGGCGCGTATTGCTATGGGGGTGCACTATGTGCTGGATGTGATTGCTGGATGCGCTTTTGGTTTGTTGATGGGCAGCATGATCCTATTGGTTGTCTTGTAGAGACGCCGTCGCGCTAAGCGTTCATGGCAAGTTGTTGTCTCAATTGTTGCAAAACTTCTGCCGGAGTGGGGTCTACCTCATAGCACATGGCAAGGTAATAAGCAGTGTAATCGCCAAAATGAAGCATGGTCCACAGGTTAGCCAGCGGAGTATCCCCCCTGGCATCAACGATGTCTGTACCCAATCCGTTCAGCATCATGCTCTGTTGAGTCAGTTGTATCCGGCGTTGATTACGTGGATGATCGTGGGGGGACCGAAGAAATAGAACTACCGTCCGGCTGAGCGCCAAGTCTGGATACAGGCAGCCTGCCAGTGTATTATGGTTGGCTTCAGGTATGAATTCAAATTGTGCCCAGGCTTTAGCCAATTCGCTGATCTGGCTTTTCCATCGGCGAGCAACGGGCGCCAGTAGTCCCGAGCCCATCACTGCCACCCAGCGGCCTACCAACTGCCCTGCCAGTCGCTTGGCCCGATTCTGCGCCACGGGGATATTGGCCTGCAACTCAACTTGTTGACTGCGCATGGCCTCAACAGCATTCCACAATTCTGCTTCGGGGTCAGGGATCAGTCCCAATCGGGCAAAAGCGGCCAGCAGCAGCCCAAATGAATAACCCATTGCAGCTTGAGGTTGCCCGTGATGCTCGAATTTCCAAAGGATTGCGCCGCTGTCATTTGCCATGCGTTCCAATTCGCCGCCGGTCGATAACGCTAATCTCCGGCAGCCTCGTTGTGTCGCTTGCTGGAAGGCGGATAGAGTCTCTTCCGTACCACCCGAGTGTGAAGATGCGATGACCAATGTGCTGGAGTCCTGCGCCCAACCGGGCAGTTCATAATCGCGTTGAACGAAAAAAGGCACACGGCAAGATTTCTCATTGTATGCGGCCAATAGATCGGCTCCGATTGCGCTGCCACCCATCCCGGTGACTAGGACGCGTTCGATGCCTTGCCAATCTGGCAAAGGCTTTTGCTTGCCGGTTTCCCAGGCCGTTGCCAGTTGGTCCGGTAGACCATCGATGTGGGAGAGCATATCTTGCCGATCAATTTTTGAGAATACTGTGTAAAGATTGAGATCCATCGGACTGCCAATTCTCCTTGATACCATTAAAAGCTTTTTTCTTAGCGTTTGGTCGGTTGGGCGAGGCGGATTAGAAATTCCTTTCTGCCAGGCACTGGGATCGTTATCTGGAAGTATGTTGCATATCTACAATGAAGCGATAAATATCTCGGCGGGCCCAGCCCGATTCTTCAGCTAGCTTGCTGGCAATTTGCGCAGCCGGCAGTTGATCGGAAAGGCATGTCCCAATAGCCGCCCTCAGTTGTTGTTCGTCCCAGGCTTGCCTGGGGGCGCGCTGTCCCGCCACAACCAGGGTAAACTCGCCTTTTGGATGATGAGCAGAAAAGTGTTCGTATAATTCCCGAATGCTGCCGCGCCGTATTTCTTCGAATACTTTGGTTAATTCGCGAGCAACAGCCATTTCGCGATTGCCCAATGATGTTTCTATATCTAGCAAGGCCTCTAAAAGCCGGTGAGGAGTTTCCAGGATCACCAGGGTATAAGGCAAATCGGCAACCTCTGCCAGTTTGCGGCATCGCTCCTGGCGTTTCCGAGGTAAATATCCTATGTATAAAAAGGCATCTGTGGGTAGTCCAGAAGCGACCAGCGCGGCCACAGGCGCGCTGGGACCTGGCACCGGACAAACCTGGTGATCTCTATCGAGTGCCGCACACACCAGTTCGAACCCTGGATCATTCAGGGCAGGCGTACCGGCATCAGATACCAGCGCCACATCCCCTTTTTCTAATTCCGCCAGTATTTGATCTGCCCGCAAGCGCTTATTGTGGTCATGATAACTAACTAGGCGAGTGTGAATATCAAAATGTGAAAGGAGCTTCAGAGTTTCTCGAGTATCTTCAGCGGCAATCACAGGCACTTCATTCAATATCCTCAGGGCGCGCGCACTGATATCCTCTAAATTACCGATGGGGGTTGCGACCAGGTAGAGAGTGCTCATTAAGTGATCCTCTTCACGGGGCGCTCCAGGTACGGAAACTTATCTGCAGCGTGCCATCATCCTGTAAGCCGATATATTGCATCCAGCCGGTCAGACCTTGTGAAGTTCGATAACATAAATAGATGCCATCTGAGACACTCTCAAGCGGGATGGGCGCCTGGCTCATTGCAGCAGACTGGCAGGCGGCTGGAGAGGGCTCACTCCTGGCAAAAATGCCGATCTGAGCATTGTTCTTAGGGGTCAGCAAATGAAAATTGTTGGTGTCGATTTCGTAAATCACATCTTCATCTGTTTGAGGATTGGTCATTCCATTGTCGAAATCAAATGTTTCAGTGGGCTTCAGGCTTGCTGCGCCGCTGCTTTGTATAATGGGAGTCGCCGTGGGGGTTGTGGTGGTAGTTGGACTGGGGGTAGAGGTGGATGTGGTTGTGGGGGTGCTGGATGGCGTTGGGGTGGCGGTCGGTGGTTCGAGCACAACAATCCGCACCCAGAAAGGCGCATTACCATTGGGGCCAATTCCAAAAAGCGCTCCAGATGTGTTTTGCAATTTCCAATTGCCCTGGTGCGTTCCTGCCGTTTCAGGCGCAACCATCTCAATGGCGATTTCGATTGTTTCGCCCTGAGCGACCATTTGATTGAGATAGATTAACTCGGGCGCGCCCATTGCATTGCCATAAAAGAAATGCGCAGCATAATCTTTGTTCCAATTGCACGCGCCCACGTTCACCAGCCGCCAGATTTTAGTGAAGGTTTGTCCTGGCAGCATGACGGTATCATCTGGAACGGTCACATCGATGGGGCTGCCGGCTGCTGCAATATCACAGGCTGTTGTTGCGGTGGGAGTGGCGCTAGAAGGCGGCGCGGGTATGGGCGTGCCGGTTGCCGGAGCTAGCGTTTCCATAATAGAAGGCATGGGTGAGGCGGTCTCCGAAGGGATACTGCTCGGAAGCGCCATCTGTGTGATTGCTGCTTCGGTCAGGCGCGCCTCAACCGTTTGATAAGCCTGGGTGATGCCGATGGTTGGCGTGCGTGTGATCTGACCTGCTTGCGTGCAGCCAGAGATGAGCAAGATGCTCAATAGACATAGCCAGGTATACCTGGCAAAGCATTTCATCCTTTCAGACCTGCTTTTTGTGCCAGAATTCGAGCAATTGTATGGGCGGCATTCGGACGCGCCAGGGCGCGGCACTTTTTTACTGCATTCAAGCGGCTTTTTGGGTTGTTGATCCATTCACGCAGAGAACGAACAATCTTATCAGGATCTGGCGCCCATACTCCGGCACCCTCTTGGGTAATATAAGAGACATTGCCTTCTTCCTGTCCTGGCAGCCGGCTGTACAAGATCATTGGTAGGCCGGCATTCAATGCTTCTGTAATGGTTCCAGGGCCAGCCTTGGTTACCAGCACATCAGCGGCTTGCATCATTTCGGGCATATTGCGCACAAAACCATAGACAAATGTCGGCACAGGCCAGGTGCGGCTTTCCAGGCGCGAACGGAGTTTTTGATTGCGCCCAGTAATGATTGCCAACCCGATATTTAACCCGGCTTCGGCAATTGCCAGGGCGTTTTTCTCCAACGGTCCCATTCCTTCACCGCCGCCAACCAGCAAAACCATTGGAAGCTGTTGAGGCCAGCCCAATTCTTGCCTGAGAGTGGCTTTGTCTCCAACGGGTTGGCAGAAGCGGCTTGCGACGGGTAGGCCCACCACCATAACTTTTTGTGGATCGAGCTTGCACCGCAGCGCACTGTTCCGTGCTCCTTCGGTCGGCACCAGGCACAGATCGGCCCGGCGATCATACCAAAAAGCATGCGTCGAGACCATATCCGTAACCATTGTAATGAATGGGGGGCGGTTTTTCCCTATTGCTTGCAGCAAGGGAGTATTTGAGATTGGGTGTACCGAGACAATCAAATCGCTGGGATGTTCCCGGATCAGGTTGGGCAAAGAGCGGCGGATGTAAGGCCAGGCGCTGGTACTGATCAAGGTTGTACGGTGATATCCATTGCTCAGCCGGTATCCCAGTCCCCACAACTGTGGGAACCGCATCATATGGGGATACCAGGATGGCATGTGATTGAAGGGCCTGGGAGCCAGGTCTTTGAAGATATCCACCATTTCTGTAGTGAGACGATCTCCAAATTCCAGAGCCAGTGCCTCGATGATTGCTTCCGCAGCACTACGATGGCCCCCTCCGGTATCGGAGAATAAGAAGAGAATATGGGGGCGCATCGGGTGATCCTCAACCATCATTGTTTTTCGGAGAAGGCGACTCTGCAGTTTCGGCTGCCGGGCGCACAATAGTTTTTAATCGACGACTTAATTCCCGCCGAGGTAGAAGGATGCGCCTTGCACAGCCCAAGCACTCCAGGCCAATGTCTGCTCCCATGCGCACGATTTTCCACTCGTAACCACCGCAGGGGTGGGGTTTGCGCAGCCGTAAAATATCATCCAGGTGTAGATCGGGCAGCATGTGAGCATTATATCATGGGGTGGTATAATGCCCATTGTCTGGCATGAGGAGCGAGAATGCTAAATTTAGATCCATCTGTGTTGATTTCGCGAGTGATCATTTTGTTGGTATCGTTCACCATACATGAGTTGGCGCATGCTTTAACTGCCAATTATTTCGGCGACCCAACCCCTCGCTCGCAAGGCCGTTTAACACTTAATCCGCTGGCTCACTTAGATGTAATGGGCTCTTTGATGTTACTGATCGCCGGCTTTGGTTGGGCTAAGCCTGTGCAGGTGAACCCCTATCTCTTGCGCCGTCGTTCCTCTTCGGCGATGATGTGGGTCTCGCTGGCAGGCCCAGCTTCTAATTTCCTGTTAGCAGGAATCGCTGCCATTCCCTTTCGCCTGGGGTTGGTATCCAGAATCTATGCAGATGGCACCATCCTGCCCACCTTAGGGCAGTTTTTGATGGAATTCATTTTCATCAACTTGCTTTTGATGTTGTTCAACCTGGTTCCTCTTGCTCCTTTGGATGGGGAAAAAGTAGCGGCCGATATTCTCCCGCCCTCCTGGAGCCGTGTCTTTGATCAAATCCGTCCTTATGGCCCCACGATTTTGCTCTTGCTGCTATTTGCCGCTCCTTTGATAGGATTAGATATCCTTGGGTGGGTCATTTATCCACCGCTCATATTCTTGCAAACACTCCTGGTCGGATGAAGCTAAGCCGGTCATTCTACCGCAGCCGTCAATTTCGTATGGCCTTGTTTTCTAAGCCAGGGTCTGATGAGCTTGCTGAGGCGCAAAGATGGCTGCCGCCGGTTGCCTTTACACTTTTTTTGCGCATGCAGCCGGGAGAACAGGTGCACAGTTTGGCGGTTCTGCAAAAGTTGTTAGCTTGGCAAGCGACCAATCCCGATTTGCTTGCAGCGGCTTTGCTCCATGATATTGGTAAGATCCGTTGCCCGTTGAAACCCTGGGAAAGAGCCTGGGCCGTATTGTTCAACGCGGTGCTACCCAACAGGGCGCAGCGTTGGGGACATGCTGATGCTGTGACGGTTGGTTGGCGTCGTTCGTTTGTCGTTGCTGAGCAGCATGCAGCCTGGGGGGCAGAATTGGTTGCAAACTGCGGTTTGTCGCCATTGACTGTCAATCTTATCCGCAGGCATCACGAAACGCTGGCTGTGTCGCCAGAAAACATCCTCGAAAATCAACTGCTGGGTATGCTACAATTTGTGGATAACGAAAGCTAAGAGAAGAGGTGAAAGATGGCTGTAAGAGTTGCGATCATCGGATTAGGTCAGATTGGCGCTTCGATTGGAATGGCGTTAGGCCAGCATGAAGGTCAATTTGAGCGTATTGGACATGATATCGAGATGGGCATTGCGCGTCAGGCGCAGAAACGGGGAGCGGTCGATAAGATCAATATCAACCTGCCCAGCACTGTGGAGAAAGCCGATATTGTAATCCTGGCACTGCCTTCCGACCAGATTCGGGAAACCGTGGAGATCATTGCCCAAGATCTGAAACCTGAATCCATCGTGATGGATACCGCTCCGCTGAAGGAGCCTATCCTGGCATTGATGAAAGAGCTCCTCCCTGAAAAGTGTCATTATATTGGCCTGACGCCGGTCTTGAACCCGAAATATTTAACTTCTCCCGAAGTCGGCGTGAATGGCGCTCGCGCCGATCTCTTCCAGCGCGGCATCGTCGCGGTGGTCACTCCTTCGGGCGTATCTTCGGATGCAGTTCGTCTGGCGACTGATTTTGTGCGCATCCTGGGTTCCGAGCACCTGTTTATCGACGCAGTCGAGGTGGACAGTCAGATGGCATTGCTGCATTGGCTGCCTCAACTAACAGCCTCGGCTTTGTTGCAGGTGACGGCGGGTCAACCGGGCTGGCAAGAGGGTAAGAAGATGGCTGGCCGCCCTTATACGGAGGCCACGGGTCCGGTCATGCAATCAGATGAGCCTCAGGCGTTAGCGTATGCAGCGGTAAAAAGCGGCATTCATATGACCCGCGTGATCGATACATTGATTGCAACTTTAACCCAGGTTCGCAGTGAAATCGATCACGGAAATGAAGATGCATTGCGCAAGCGATTCGCAGATGCGCGTGATGCGCGCATCGTTTGGTGGTCGGAGCGCGGCCTGGGGCAGTGGTCGGCGGTCGAAATGGCTCCCCAAGGAGAAATACCAACTTCTCGAGAATGGATCAGCCGGCTGTTCTTTGGCTCGCGCTCAAAAAAATAAGTCTCGTTCAATAATAGATCAGAAACTGGCGAAACAGTAGAGGTGTGCATGTCTGACAAACTCCAATGGATTCGAGAAGAAATTCAACAATTGCAAGAGGCGGGTTTATATAACCGCATCCGTACCATCAGCTCACCGCAGGGCGCCTGGCTGGTTGTGGATGGTAAACGAGTATTGAATTTTTGTTCGAATAATTACCTGGGCCTCGCTAATCATCCCCTTGTTGTCCAGGCGGCGCGCCAGGCCGTTGAAAAATATGGCGTTGGCCCTGCTGCGGTTCGTTCTATAGCCGGAACAATGGATTTGCATGTTGAATTAGAAAAACGCCTGGCGGTTTTTAAGGGCGTGGAGGCCGCTATCACTTTCCAATCGGGGTTTAGCGCCAACATAGCCACAATCCCAGCTTTTGTTGGAAAAGATGATGTCATTTTTTCCGATGAGCTGAACCACGCCAGTATCATCGATGGCTGCCGGCTTTCTGGGGCCAAGATCATCCGTTATGCGCATTGCAATCCCGCCGACCTGCAGCGTGTTTTGGCTGAAAATCGATCCCAATTCCCCCGAGCCATTATAATCACGGATGGCGTTTTCAGCATGGATGGCGATGTTGCTCCGCTAGATGAAATCTACCAGGTTTCGCAGAACTATAATGCTGTCTTGATGGTAGATGATGCTCATGGAGAAGGTGTCCTGGGCAAAGGCGGGCGAGGAATTGTTGATCATTTTGGTTTGCATGGCAAAGTAGATGTGGAAATAGGCACATTGTCCAAGGCTTTCGGCGTCGTTGGTGGCATTGTTGCCGGCAGCGCGATCGTTGTAGAGTGGCTGCGCCAGCGCGGACGGCCCTTCCTGTTCTCGTCTGCCATGACCGTACCCGATGCCGCGGCCTGCCTGGCGGCGGTAGGGATCCTTGAAGAATCCACCGAGCTGGTTGATCGATTGTGGAAAAACGCTCGCTATTTCAAGGTCGAAATGAGCCGTTTGGGATTTGACACTGGGCTCAGTACCACGCCTATCACTCCTGTGATGTTGGGCGAGGCCGCCCTGGCACAGCATTTTAGTCGTGAATTGTTCGAAGCCGGCGTGTTTGCAATGTCCATCGGTTTTCCCACCGTGCCGCGTGGTAAGGCTCGCATCCGCGTCATGATCTCGGCTGCTCATGAGACTCAAGACCTGGATCAAGGTCTTGAGATTTTTGCTAAAGTTGGCCGTAAGTTGGAAGTGATTTCTTAGCTAAGACGAGATTACTTGTCCAACTCGATGAACGGGTCAAAGGCGGGATTGGTTCCAGCCCAGACGCAGCTTGGCCTGCCATCCAGGTTGCAGGCAAAAGCGTGAGAACAACGATGCGCAGCAATCCGAGGCGGCTGATCGGGCATCCATTCGGCTGGGTAGATCATTTCTGCTTGCAGGCTGATTTTTCGGTTGACATGGTGACAATACCGAACTTTTATTGAAACCCATTTTTTTACCGCCATACGCGACCTCCTCATCAAGCTGACCATAGTTTACCTCGATTCTGGTAGTTGGTGTAGTGGCAAACTATTCATCTGTGAGCAGTCCTTGTGCTCTATTTCTGCTAAGCCAGTTATAATAATCTCCAGATACAGCCCCATGATCAAGATCACCGATACTCTTTCGATCTCTGAATCTGCCATCCAGGTAGATTATATCCAGGCTTCTGGCCCTGGAGGTCAAAACGTTAATAAGATAGCCAGCCAGGCCCAGCTAAGGTTCAACATCCTTACTTCGGGTTTGCCAGAAGATGTGCAGGTACGCTTGATCAAGCTGGCTGGGAAACGTATCACCCTGGATGGAGATCTGCTCATCCAGGCCAGGCGCTATCGCACCCAGGAGCAGAATCGGCAGGATGCATTGGAGCGCCTGGTAGATTTGATTCGTCGGGCCAGCGCGCCTCCCAAAGAGCGGCATAAAACGCGCCCATCTATCCAGGCCCGGCGGCGCAGGTTAGATCACAAGCGCCAACGAGGGGATATCAAGCGCTTACGCCAATCCACGCGAGACTGGGAATAAATGATAGGCGGCGATTGCCGGGTGATAGAAACGATAATATTCTTGATATAGAACAGGTATAATATGTACTCTGAGGTGCATATTGAGTAAACAATCCTTCGATGCTCTTGGACGATTTATTCTGGCGGGTTATGACGCCCGCCGGCCTTTTGCCAGTTTCTTGCCTGGTATTGCCGGGCCTTTGGGTATTCCCATGTGGGTGTTCTATGCCAACCGCGGCCAGGGAATTACCAGCTTTGGCGTGGAAAGCAAAGACCGCCCCATCATGGAATTCCAGCCTGCCAATAAAGCATATTGGATGACATCTTACGTGGGTTTTCGCACCTTCTTGAAACTCCGGCGCAGCGGCCAGTTTACTGCTTGCGAGCCTTTTTCGCCGGCAGATGAAAACAGCCAGGTGCAGCGGAATATGTACATTGGGATGAACGAGTTGGAAATCGAGGAAGTGCATCCTGCGCTTGGTATCCAAACCAATATCCTTTATTTTATGCTCCCGAATGAAAGTTTTTCCGGCCTGGTACGCCAGGTAACTATTCAGAATATTTCAAACCGCTCTGTTGAAATAGAAGTTTTGGATGGCATGCCGGTACTGGCTCCTTACGGTGCGAACAACCCCCAGTTAAAAGACATGAGCCGCACCTTGGAAGCTTGGATGGAAGTCTTCAATTTGTCAGAGCGTGTGCCGTTTTTTCGGTTGCGCGCCAGTGCCGCGGACGGTGTGCAAGTGGAAACCTACGAGCGCGCTCACTTTGCACTGGCCTGGTTTGTCGATGAAAACTGGCCCGAATTGCTGCCTGCTCTTGTCGATCCGGTAGCGGTTTTTGAGCACGATACGGCTTTTTCTACCGCACGTGGTTTTTATCGACGTTCCCTGGAAGAATTCTCTGCCAGCACGCAGGTAACGGTCGGCCGCACGCCATGTGCATTCTTTGCTGGGCGCCGCCGGCTGGCCCCGCGGGAATCGCTTAGCCTGGCTTCGGTATACGGTCACACGCATCGTACGGAAGCCTTGCCGGCTATTCGCAAGCGCCTCCTCGAGCCTGGTTTTCTGGCAAAAAAACGCCAGCAGGCCAACCAGATAGTATCTGAATTGACTTTACCCATAGAGACTCACACGGCTTCTGCTCATTTTGACGCGTATTGCCGGCAGACATTCTTGGATAACGTGTTGCGCGGCGGGGTGCCTGTAGCGCTTGGCGATCCGGCTCGGCCTCACATCTACCACCTTTATTCTCGCAAGCATGGTGATCCAGAACGTGACTATAATGCCTTCTACCTGGCAGCGGAGTATTATTCCCAGGGCAACGGTAATTACCGGGATGTTAATCAGAACCGCCGCAGCGATGCCTGGTTTTATCCAGCGGTGGGAACTTACAACCTGCGCACTTTCTTGAGTTTGATCCAGCTAGATGGTTACAATCCTTTGGTGGTGCAAGGCAGCCGGTTTTTCCTGCCAGCAGATCAACGCTCGGCAGTATTGGCTCACGTTACGCCGCCCGAAGTGCTAGCTTCCATCTTGGATAAGCCGTTCACGCCCGGCAGCCTGCTGACTGCAGCCACTGCTGAGGGTGTTTCGTTGGATATGCCCCCGGAAACTTTCTTGAACCTGGCGTTGCGTGATGCCGTCCAGCAAACCCAGGCCGTCTTTGGTGAAGGTTTTTGGACGGACCATTGGGTCTATAACCTGGATATGATCGATAACTTTTTATCGATTTACCCAGATCAAAAAGAGAGTCTGTTGTTTGGCGATCCCGGCTTGCCTTTCTACGAAAGCCCGGTGCTGGTCCAGCCCCGCAGCAGGAAGATCGTTTTAGTAGGCGATAAAGTGCGCCAGTATGGCGCTGTGCATGAAGATGCCGAAAAGGCAGCCCAGATCGCTGGGCGTGCCGAGTCTTCCACCTGGATGTGCACGCGTTTAGGCCAGGGTGAGATTTACCGGGCAGATGTTTTTGCGCACTTACTGCTCTTAGCTTTGATCAAGTTTGCCACTCTGGATCCGGGCGGTCTTGGCGTTGAAATGGAAGCCGGCCGGCCGGGTTGGTCGGATGCAATGAATGGCTTGCCAGGCTTGTTTGGTTCTTCGGTGCCAGAGGCTTACAGCTTGCAGGAATTGTTGGCTTTCCTGTTAGAGGCAGCTCGTTCCTATCCAGATCGTGTGACTCGTTTACCCGTGGAAGCAGTAGAACTGCTGCACAGCCTGGAAAGCTGCCTTGCATCCTGGCAGGCTTCCGCGCAAGCAGAGCGTGATTACGTGCTTTGGGATGGATTGGCGCACGCTCGTGAGCTTTACCGGCAGAAGACTCGCCTGGGATTGGATGGTGCTGAAGAAACTTTCGAATTGGCAAAGCTCTCTCTGCCGCTGCAAAATTTCCTGGATCACCTCCGGGCTAAGCTGCAACAGGGTGTTGAGTTGAATGGCGGCCTACCGCCCACCTATTGGATCTGGGAAGTGACAGAGTCCGAACCCATCCTGGATGCGCAGGGCAAGCCCGCATGCGACTTGCAACAACATCCTTATGTTCGTCCCAAGTCTTTCACTCCCAAGCCAATGCCTCCTTTCCTGGAGGGTATGATGCGCGCTTTGCGAGCCGTGCCAGACCAAGATCAAGCCTCGGCGAAGCGTATTTTTGAGAGTGTTCGCAGCAGCCCTCTGTATGATGAAAAGTTGGGTATGTATAAAGTAAATGCCTCGTTGGAAGTACATTCCCACGAGATCGGGCGCGCCCGCGCTTTCCCCACTGGCTGGCTGGAAAACGAATCCATTTGGCTGCACATGGAATATAAGTACCTATATGAAGTGTTGCGGGCGGGACTGGCACAGGAATTTTTCGAGATGCTGGCCGTGGTTCTGGTACCCTTCCAGGATCCCGATCGTTATGGGCGCAGCCCGCTGGAGAACTCCTCATTCATTGCCAGCAGCGCTCATCCGGATGAAACACTGCACGGTGCTGGTTTTGTTGCCCGTCTGAGCGGTTCGACAGCGGAATTTCTTAGCATCTGGCAGGTGATGATGGCTGGCGAGAAACCTTTCTTTATGATAGATGGCGCGCTAAGCCTGAAGTTCCAACCGACCTTGCCTGGTTGGTTGTTTGCCAAAGACAAACGCACCGGTTCGGTTCCATACATTTCTTTCCGTTTCTTGGATCATTGCCTGGTAACTTACTATAATCCGGAGCGAAGTGACTTGCTCCCTGATAAGGTGGCGCATAAGATTGCGCTGGAATATCAGGATGGTTCGAAGGTTGAAACCTATTCCGCGCTCATCCCTGCGCATCAGGCGGAGCAGGTGCGTAGCGGTTTAATAGTTTCTATCCAGGTTTATTATTGAGTTTGAGAGTGAATCATGCCTATGGATGAATCTTTGCTAGAAGTTCGTGAATACGCTGGTGAGGGCTATTTGCCCCTGATCGATTATGGCGCCTGGCGCGTGGCCATCCTGCGCTATATTGATGAATTGCTGCCCGAGCACCTGGATAACATGCAGCGCCACGATGAAACCGATGAGGTGTTCGTGTTGTTGGCCGGGCGCTGTATCTTATTCCTGGGCGAAGGAACAGACCAGGTTGAAGCTATCCATGCTGTTGACTTGCAGCCTTTGAAATTGTACAACGTGAAAAAATCCTGCTGGCATACTCATACTCTCAGCCAGGATGCTACCGTTCTGATCGTTGAAAATTTCGATACCACGGAAGAAAATTCACCCTGCATTCCCCTCAGTCCGGCCCAGCGCCAGCATGTTGTGCAAATGACCCATCAGTTGTGGGCACGTCCCAGGCTGGTTATACGTACTTCCGAATAGCTCCAGTTAGCCTGCTTAAATGGATGGAGCCTTCAACCGTTACGGCCGCAAGATATCCCCATACACGCCATAGATCGCGCCTTTCTGCGAAGCCTGGATCGATGGGTAGCGCATCCTTGTAGCCTTCAAAAACATCCTCCGGTGTGGCCTGGAAATAATCAATATATGCCAGATCCATTTCCGGATGTCCAAAGTAAACCGCGGGGTCAATAACTACTACCCCCGCATCGGTACTGATGTAGTTGTTTTGCTGGGCATCGCCATGCAGGAGCGAAGGCGTCACTTCCGGACCGCACAGCTCGGGCAAGCGGGAAATTAGCCTTTCGACCTGCCGGATCACATCTGGAGGCATGTTCCCAGAATCAATTGCCAACCTCAAGCCGGGCTGTAGCCGGCGCTCGGCGTAGAAGGTGGGCCAATCGTTCATTTGAGTATTATCCTGGTAAAGGGGCCCAAAGTAACCGTGTTTCTCAAAGCCGAACCGGCCGCCCTTGATCTGATGAATGCGGGCAAGCGTTTGTCCAATTTGCCGCCAGTGGCGTGGAGTTCTATCAACGGCTTTGACGGCCTCGAGAACTAGGATGCTTCCACCTGGAACCTGGCTAATGCCGATGGAAGTGGGCGTTAAGACCCCTGAACGTTCCGTAAGGAAGCGCAGTCCTGCCAGTTCGATCTCGAATTGCTCCATTCCATTCGCCGCTTCACTGAATTTGGCAAACACAGAATAAGAACCATCCGAAAGGATGGCACTGGGGTGACAGGCAAATTCTGCCATGTTCCTGGCATGCTTAAGAGTCCACTTCCGTCCCAAGTGTTCAGAAACGATCTGTTCAATGGGGACGCGTAGTGGATCGCTTGCTAAGCGGAGGGATGAGAATTGGTTTTGCACTTGATCGGCTGTGGTTTTGAGTGTCATAAAATCGACTAAATGAGCGCTGGGTCGGCCGCTAGAAGTTCCATGATCTCTGCCGGTGGGCGCTGCTGGTGCAGCAGACTGGTCATGATCTTCATGGCTGGAGCGATGTGAGTAAAGAAGGCTTTGTACCCTTCACATAAGTAATTTAAACCCGGCGCGCCGGTCGGTGTCTTCAAGAAACGATCTTTTGGGCAGCCGCCGTTACAGGCGAACCGTACTGTGCATTGCCGGCAGATGCGCGGCAGCGTCTCTCTTTTTGCCTGTCCAAATCGCTCTTGTTTTTCCGATGTCACCATCTCGCAGATGTGTTCTTTCATGATGTTGCCCAGGCGGTAACGAGATTCGACAAAATGATCGCAGGTATACACATCGCCCGTATGTTCGATGGCCACTGCCAGGCCGCAGGCCTCCGCAAAGATGCACAGGCTGGCGTGCCCTTGATACCAGGCTTCCAGCGCGGCGTCAAAAATTTGCACATACACCTGGCCCACATCGTTTCGCACCCATTCATCAAAGATGGCGATCAAGAAAGCGCCATATTGTTTGGCTGAGACCGAGCGCGGCGTTGCTCGGATGTTTTCTTGGTGGCCGGTTTTATGGCTGCGCTCCACAATGGGAATGAATTGGATGAACTGCGCCTTGACCTCATCCCGCAAGAAACGGTAAACCTCTAAAGGATGGGCCGCATTGGCGGAGTGTACGCAGGTCAGGAGGTTGTAATTCACCCGGTGGCGTTTGAGAATCTCCAGCCCGCTCATCACCCGGTCAAAGGTTCCCTGGCCTCCTTTATCCACTCGATAGGCATCGTGAAGCGCTCGTGGCCCATCCAGGCTGATCCCTACCAGGAAATCGTGTGCCCGTAAGAACTGCCCCCATTCGTCGCTGAGCAATGTGCCATTGGTTTGTAATGTATTGCGGATGGTCATGCCGGGTCGGCAATACTTGCGTTGTAATTCCAGCGCTTTGCGAAAGAAATCCAGGCCCATGAGCGTGGGCTCTCCGCCCTGCCAGGCGAAAATTGCTTCTGGAAGGGCCTGCGCTTCGATATATTGGCGCGTATACTCTTCCAGCAGTTCTTCTGACATGAAGAAGCCGCTGTCCGGGTATAGTTTATCTTTGCTCAGGTAAAAACAATATTGGCAGGCCAGGTTACAGATGGCCCCCCGTGGTTTGAGCATACCATGGAAGGTCGCTCGGCGATCCAATTGTAAGCGAGCGTCTATCTTCGCTTCACTTAGTCAACCTGCAGGATGGCAGGGCGTTGGATTGTCTTGCCGTTTAGCTCCACTGCCAGCATGGGCCAGCCTTCGACAGCCGAGATAACTTCATTATTCTGCTTACCCACGACAAAGGTGTCTTCAGATTTTGTTCCGGTGATGGATGGGTTCCAGGCATAAGCCTGGCCGACTGCGACCATGTCTGTAGATTCGGCGCTTCCCGTATACTCGCGCGGTTCGTAAGCAGCAGTACCGCCCTGGTGATGTAGCTCCCATTCGTTAGCAAAGCCTTGTTTTGCATAGGCGCGCTGGGCCATCTGGAAAACTTCACCCAGTGTCTTACCGGGGCGCGTTTCCTCCAGGAAGGTGGCATCTATATACGCGCACGCTTCTGCTTTTTGTTTGATCTCAGCAGGCAGCTTACCAAAATGAATAAAGCGCGTCAGCGAAACGACCAGCCCATAACGCCGGCCGCATAACACCACCATACCGTATTGATCAATCTTTTTGCTAGTTGGCAGCGGGTGGCGGAAATTGAAAATGCGTCGATCCGTAGCAACCAGCACCACGATAGCCTGCACACCAAGCTGCTGAGCCTCTCCGGCCAGTAAACCTGCGATCTGGTATTCGGTCATGCCAGGCTGGATGGTGCGCATCGTCTTGTTCATGGCTTCGGCGCCTAACTTGCCCACTTCCTTGAACCGTTTGACCTCTTCTGGTAGAAGATTTGCTCTAAGCCGGCTGATTTCTGCCGATAGATCTTTTGGCGCACCCTGGCCGGCGGCGCCCGAAAAGGCTCCGTCCACGCCCAGGCGCAAGCTTTTGGTCAGCCTGGCAACTGCATCGTTTGGCCGATCCCAACGCTCCACCTGAAAATCCCATCCTTGCGCCATGAGTTTTTCTTCTTTCTCCATGCGCGGTGCTTCGATGTTAGTGGTGATCAGATATCTGCCGGCTGGGGTGATCAGCAGTGATGCGGCTCCCTCGCTGGAGGCCGTGTTGATGTAAGAAGCACCCCCACAGGTAGCCCAGGCAAAGCTGCTGGCGCGTTGTAACAGCAGCGCATCCAGGCTGTTGGAGCGTAGCAGGGATTGAATAGCTTCTAGTTTTCGTTCAAGCTCGGTCATGCAGGCCTCTCCTTCTCTGTTTGGCGCTTATTCGCCCTTTGGCTCGTGATAATAAACTTCCCAACCCATGTATTTCTTGAATGCTTCATTAACAGCCGGGGCTACCTGAGATAGGTTGATTGCCACGTGATGTTCGAAGCCGTTCTCACAGATGTAATGCAGTAATTTTTGCAGCTTGGGAACCCGGAAAACGCCGTAGCCGCCGAATGTGCTCAGCGGGTCGGAAGTAAATTCACCCTCGCCTAAATAGGCGCTGATCATGCCTCGATAGTCATCCGTTGATACACGGCAATACGTGAAAGCGCTGCTGCGCACACGGCCTACCACCGTACCGAACGTATTATTCTTGCCAACCGTTCCTGCAATGATCTCCTGGTAATCCATTACTGGCACTTCGTCAACCTTGATCGTCTCTTCCACAAAAAGATCCTTGGGCAGGTTGGAGCAGTGGAATAGAACGCCTTTGTCCGGATCGTCGCCGTAGTTATTGTTCCAGTCGGCAAGCGCGCTTGGCTTGCCAGATGCCAGTACCATGGCATACATTCCCACCACTCCGGCAATGTCGGTTTCGCAGGCACTGGGCAGCAGATCGTTGCTCATCATGCTCATCAGCGTGCATGGAACGACACCAAAAAATTCTTCTAGGGATGTCCAGCACTGGATTGCACTGGCAGCCAGGTTGTTATCAGCCATCCACGCATCCACGACCACGCCAAATTTGGCCATTTTCATCAAGGCGGCGGCCGGTGTATCTCGAACGGGAACATACGCCCGGATTTTTTCCAGCTTTTCCTGTACTTTTTGATCCATATTCTTCAGCCGTTCGACGCGTCCGAGTGCTTCTGAAAGATCAAGCGATTCGACGCTGATGCCGGCGCGTTCGAGAAGTTTTTCACTGAAACGCACGGTAGTGAAAGGAGCTGGGCGTGCTCCGAGCAAACCAACCCGCACGGATCGCAGGCCGCGCACGATGCGGCATACGGCTGCAAAACTGCGCAAATCCTGGCGGAAGCTCTCGCTTTCAGGATCAACACAGTGTTGGCTGGTGAGCGTGTATTTGAAGCCGTATTGTCGTAAGTTGTCGCAGCAGGACATTTTTCCACAGAAAGAATCGCGCCGGTCTGCAATCGTCATCTTCTTGGGATCATCCGGAAAAGCCTGCACCAAAATCGGCACATCTAATCCCGACCAGCGCATGACATTCGAGATGGCGCGCTCATCCCCAAAGTTGGGCAGCGTCACCAACACACCATCGATTTCATCCCGGTGTTTTTTGAACAGGTCGGCTAATTTCTGGGCATCTGCAATGCTTTCGACACTGCCATAGGGCGTGTCTTCGGGGCCGACTGCAATGGCCTTAAAGCCTTCTTTCTCCAAAACTTTCAAAATTGTCTTGCGCCCACTATCACTGAGATGGCCTGGAAAAAAACCTCGATTTCCTACGATTACACCAAATGTTGTCTGTTTGTTTTTCTGATTCATATCCTTATCCTCCGCGCGCGATCATTTCCGTGAACGATAACGGTGTTAGCATGATAGCAAGATTCTTGAAATATGTCAACGGTTCTTTGGATTCTGCCTGCCTTTTGGCCCTATTTAACGAATTGGAGCAGCCCAATCCGCGATGTGTTCTGGTATGACTGCCCGGTGGGATCGTTCCAAATGGCGACGCTGTCGCGGACGCCATTGCCATCTTCATCGTTGTTGACTTGGAAGTCGAAGCCGATCACCACGCCATCTTGCGGCGTAACACCGGTCAGTGTAATTGCCAGTTCGATCACATAGCCGCCAGGAATGATGCGTGTGGCGCTGGTGATGGTTTCCACGGATGCCGCTGCGCCATTGTAACTCTGCTCATTATCATAGTTCACGCGGAACTGTCCATCGTCCGGTTGGTATGTGCTGGTTTTGGCGTTATTCTGGTCGATGAAGACCTCGATCGAATCTTGTTCCCAGGTGTTGCCGCTGGCTTTGCTTAACAATGAATCGGTCACGGTGGCATACACATACAGGTGTTGGCTGTCCCACAATGTTTTAACCTTGGCAGTCGCCCCGCTGGAGCCCACCACCCAAATGTCGGTGGCGATCTCGTCTGCGTTGGCCCACACGGCATCTTCCTCTGCATCGATCACCGGTGTTCCTGGCCTGGCGGCTGTCACCTGGGCTGCCGGAGTAAAGATCAGCGTGCCGAATTTGGAAGTGTCATTGTCTTGGCTGTGAGAGCGATCGTTCCATGAGATGGGAGCGTCTGGCTGCTCGCCATCTGTAAACCGCAGGTCAAAGCCAATCTGCCCGCCTGCGCTGGCTTTGGCGCTCAATGGGAAGGCGGCCTCCAATCGATACCCGTCCGTCTTGAATGCAGTTGAATAGGTGATGCCCCCCTCGCACGCCGCACATTCGCCATCCTGGAAAGTGAAGTGGCGGTCATCGTTTTCGTAACTTTCCGTCTTGCCATTGTTCTCGTCTATGAAGATCTCGATCTTATCCAGGTTCTGGACGGCATCCTTTACATCCACAAACACGTAAAGGTTATTTTCATCCCAGCGAGTCTGGAAGCGGGCAGTAGCATCTCCGACGGTGCCAAGTTCTATCCAGGATTGGATATTCCACTGCAGCTCGGGCTCGGAATCGATGATGGGAGTCGCTTGCGGAACGCTCGTCTGTTGAATGAAGACGGGCAATTGAGTGGGGTCTACCACACCCCAATATGCATATTTTGCCCGCAGCCTCTCATCAAAGAGCAGCGGCAGGTTGAGTCGGGTGGTGGGCCAGGTCTTCAGCCAGGTTTCATCGTCTGCCAGTCCCCACAACGTGACCGAGTCGATATATTGGGCCTGGCGGATCAAAACATCAAAAACTTCCTTGTAGCGGTAACCCTGGGCGACCATCACCTCTTCGGGCACGCTGGTATATGAGTCGGTGTCGTTGGTGTAAATGCTCATATCCAGTTCGGTAATGTGTTGGGTCACATCCAGTTCGGCGAACATCAGGATGGTTTCTTCGATAGCAGCGGCAGATGGGTATTCAATGTTAATGTGCATCTGGTGACCCACTCCATCCACCGGCACGCCTTGGGCGCGCAGATCGCGCACCAAGTTGTAGATGCAGGCGCGCCTCTTGGGTTCGGTTGTGCTGTAATCGTTGATGATCAGGTCTGCGTCCGGCGCAATCTCATTAGCCACCTCGAAGGCGGTGATAATATAATCCATGCCGGTCAATTCGTACCAACGGCTGCGGAGCATGCAGTCTGGTTCATCCGGATCGACAACTTCGTTTACCACATCCCAAACGTTAACATCGTCTTTGTATCTACCAACCACCTCGCGGATGTGAGTCTCCAGGCGCTGCAATACCAATGCTTTATTCTCGGGAGTCGCCTCCAGCGGCTTGCCATTGCTGTCTTTGAACATCCATTCGGCCGCCTGTGAATGCCACACCAGGGTGTGCCCGTGCACAGCCAGGTCGTTCTCTCGCGCAAATTCCACCATCCGATCGGGCGCATCCCAGCGGAACTCGCCTTCTACTGGCTGGATCGGGCCGGGTTTCATCGCATTGCCGGCCGTAATACTGTTAAAGTGCATCAACAGCAGGCTGGCATGATTGTTGCTTGTTATCTGATCGCTTTCCAAAGCGGCTCCGACCAGGAAATATTCGGAAAGCGTTTGGTATAACGAGGGTATATCGGTTTGCACCGCGGGCGCTGAAGCGCCCATGATGGCAATATCATCGATATAGAAATCAACATATTCCTCATCTGGACTTTCCACGTAAAGCAGCAGTTCGGTCACTTCGCCGCTGTAGGAATACTTTCCTTGCAGGTAAACCCACTTGGAATCCGTGACGCCATCCACAGAACTGGGAGCAACCTGTTCGTATACGGTGCTGCCTCCGGCCGGTGTGCGCTGTACTGTCAGGATCACCCGGCTGTTGGGTTCTCCCTCCGCCAGCTTGACGTAAGCGCTGATCTCATAAGATACGTCGGGTTCTAGTAATCCCATGATGTTCACACTCGCCCCATGCCAGTTCGCGGAGCGATTTGTGGTTAGCAGGCTGTAGGAGCCGGAATGGTTCATATCGCTTGCCACCGCGACCGCCGCTTCTCCACGGGAGCCCCACCCTTGCAGCGAGCCATCTTCAAAGTCGTATAGCTTCGAACCCTTTGCAGTCGGTATAAGTGTAATGCTGATGTCATCTACATAGAAACCAACCAGTTCTTCGTCAGAGCTTTCTATGTAAAGCATCAAATCTGAAACCTCCCCCTCGAAAGAATATTGCCCTTTCAGATAAACCCATTCTGCATCTGTTACCCCATCTGCTGAGCTGGGTGAGATCCATTCGTAGGCAGGGTCGCCGCCTTTGGGCGTGCGCTGCATGGTCAATATGACCCGGCTGGCGGGTTCTCCCTCGGCCAGTTTCACGTAGGCGCTGATCTCGTAGGTTTCCCCTGCTTGCAGCAGGCCCAGCATATTCACCGTCACGCCATGCCAATTCTCGGTGCGGTTGCTGGTCAGCAGGCTGTTGGAGCCGGAATATGCCACCTCCGTGGCAACGCTGACAGACGTTCCGCCGCGTGGAATCCAACCCTGCGATGTGCCATCTTCAAAGTCATACACAGCGGTATCTTCCAATGGCGCTTCAGCGCTTACCGGTGCGTCGATCAGGACAGCAGTTGCGGTCAGTGCAGGCAGGGTGGGCGCTGTGGTAGCAGGCAACTCGGCAGCAGTTGGTGCGGCAGCCGGTTCGGTAGCGGTTTCCTGCGCCTGGCAGCCTGCCTGCATGAAAAGCGTTGCAACCAAAAGAATGATGGTGAGCCAGGTCCATTTTTTAATCATTTCAAACTCCTGTTGAACGAAGTGATTAGATGATGAAGAAGACGCGTTCTTTGCCAGTATACGCGACATTTGTTTAGAAGTCAAACTATTGTGGTCTTGGGATTTCGAAGCAGTAGAAGAGATTAAAATCAACCCAGCCAAGAAGCCGAAA
>CAZVRZ010000009.1:0-66184 GCA_964629965.1 uncultured Anaerolineaceae bacterium | reverse complement strand
GCCCAGCGCATCCACATCGATCTCGTAGGCATCTTCCATGAAGCGGTCCACCAGCAGCGGCTGCCCGGGCGCGGCTTCGAAAGCCTGGACGCCGAAGCGCTCCAACTGCACGGCAGAGTCCACCACCGCCATCGCCCGCCCGCCCAGCACAAAGGAAGGCCGCACCAGCACCGGGTAACCGATCTCCTGCGCCGCCCGGCGAGCCTCATCCATGGTGCGGGCAATGCGGTTCTCCGGTGCAGCAATATCCAACTCCTCCAGCAGGTGAGAAAAACGCTCCCGGTCTTCCGCCAGGTCGATGGCGTCCGGCCCGGTCCCCAAGATGTACGCCCCGGCTGCCTGCAAGCCCTCCGCCAGGTTGAGCGGCGTCTGCCCGCCAAACTGCACGATCACCCCTTCCGGGCGCTCGCGTTCGATCACGTTCAGCACGTGCTCCAGCGTCAGCGGCTCGAAGTACAGGCGGTCGGCGGTATCGTAATCCGTCGAGACCGTCTCCGGGTTGCAGTTCAGCATGATGGTCTCGAAGCCCATCGCCGAGAGCGAAAAAGCCGCCTGGCAGCAGCAATAATCGAACTCAATGCCCTGCCCAATGCGGTTGGGGCCGCCTCCCAGGATCAGGATCTTGCGCCGCTCGCTCGGGTTGGCTTCGTCTTCGCTTTCGTAGGAAGAATATAAATAAGGCGTTTGCGCCTCGAATTCGGCGCCGCAGGTATCCACCCGCAAGAAGGTGGGCAGCACGCCCAGCCGCCGGCGCAGTTGGCGCACCGCCAGCCCATCCTTGCCTGCCAGTTGTTCTGTGACTGCCAGGCATTCTGAACCTGCCGGGCGTTCTGTGACTGAGGCTTGCGGCAGCAGGCGCGCCAGGTAAGTATCTGCCAGCCCGGCCTGCTTGGCGCGGCGCAGCAGTTCGCGCCAGGCTGCCTCGTCCGCCAGGCCAGTGCAGGCGCGCAGCTCGTCCTCCAGCTCCACCAGGGTCAGCATTTGGTGCACGAACCAGGGATCGAAGCCGGTCAGCTCCGCCAGGGTGTGCGGCGCATGCCCGGCACGCAGCAAGCGGTATGTCTTGAATAAACGGTCGGCAGTCGGCGTGCGCAGCGATTCCAGCGCTGGCAGTTCCACCGAGAGCGAACGCTGCGGGCCGGAGCCATCCAGCGCATCCACGCCGATCTCCAGCGACTGCACCGCCTTGTTCAGCGCCTCTGCGAAGGTGCGCCCCAGCGCCATCACCTCGCCGACCGATTTCATCTGCGGCCCCAGGCGGGGATCGACGCCGGGGAACTTTTCGAAGGCCCAGCGCGGGATCTTGACCACCACGTAATCTAATGAAGGCTCGAAGGCCGCCTTGGTCTGCCCGGTGATGTCGTTGGCAATCTCGTCCAGGGTGTAACCGACCGCCACCAGGGCGGCGATCTTGGCGATGGGGAAACCGGTGGCCTTGGAGGCCAGCGCCGAGGAGCGCGAGACGCGCGGGTTCATTTCGATCACCAGCGCCCGCCCGTCCAGCGGGTTGACCGCGAACTGCACGTTCGAGCCGCCCGTTTCCACGCCCACGGCGCGCATCACCCGCCGCGCCAGGTCGCGCAGCACCTGGTATTCGCGGTCGGTCAGCGTCTGGGCGGGGGCGACCGTGATACTGTCGCCGGTATGCACGCCCATCGGGTCCAGATTCTCGATGCTGCACACCACCACAAAGTTATCGGCGGCGTCGCGCATCACCTCCAGCTCGTACTCTTTCCAGCCCAGCACCGATTCTTCCAGCCAGGACTGCTGAATGGGCGAGGCCAACAGCGCCTTGCGCACCGCTTCGGGCAGCTCGGCAGGCGCGTACACCCACGAAGCGCCGCTGCCGCCCAGCGCGAACGAGGCCCGCACCAGCAGCGGGTAGCCGATGCTCTCGGCCAGCTCCTGCGCCTCGGCCAGCGATTGCGCCGGCCCGCCGCGCGGCACGGGCAGACCGGCCTGCAGCATGCTGTCGCGAAAAATGCGGCGGTCTTCGGCGGCGCGGATGGCGGGCAGCGTGGCGCCCAGCAGGCGCACGCCGTATTTTTCCAGCACACCGTTCTCGCTCAAAGCCAGCGCCAGGTTCAGCCCGGTCTGCCCGCCCACCGTGGGCAGCATGGCGTCCGGCCGCTCCTGGGCAATGATCGCTTCCAGCGTCTCGGGGATCAGCGGCTCGATGTAGGTCGCGTCCGCCAGGTTGGGGTCGGTCATGATGGTCGCCGGGTTGGAATTCACCAGTACCACCCGGTACCCCTGGGCGCGCAGCGCCTTGACCGCCTGGGCGCCGGAATAATCGAATTCGGCCGCCTGCCCGATCACGATCGGGCCGGAGCCGGGGACGAGGATAGTGTGAATGTCGCTGCGTTTCATAAGGCTTTGTGTGCGTAGATCAGGCGGAAGAATTCATCGAATAAAGGATGCGCGTCGTGCGGCCCGGGCGAAGCCTCTGGGTGGAACTGCACGCTGAACACCGGCCGGCTGCGCAGGCGCAAACCCTCCAGCGAGCCGTCGTTCAGGCTGAGGTGGGTCACCTCCACCTGCTCCGGGTCCAGGCTCTCGGTCTGCACGTGGTAGTTGTGGTTCTGCGAGGTCACCAGCACCTGGCCCGTGCGCACGTCCTGCACGGGATGGTTGCCCGAATGGTGGCCGAACTTCAATCGCGCCGTGCGCCCGCCCAAAGCCCGCCCGATCAGTTGGTGTCCCAGGCAGATGCCCAGCATGGGCAGGCCGCTCTCCAGCAGCTCGCCCGCCGCCTGCACCGCGTAGGGCAGCCCGGCTGGATCGCCGGGGCCGTTCGAGAGGAAAATGCCATCCGGGCGCAGCGCCAATGCCTCTTTGGCCGGGGTACCTGCCGGCAGCACCGTGACCCGCGCCCCGCCGGCCGCCAGGTGACGCAGGATGTTGCGCTTGGCGCCGAAATCGTAGGCCACCACGTGCACTTCCGGCCTGCCGGTCGTAGAAGCAGTCCGCACCCAGGCATCGGCGGCGTCGCCCAGCCAGGCGAAGCGCTCGGGGCAGGTGACCGCCTGGACCATGTCCACGCCGTCCAGCCCGGGCCACTGGCGCGCCATCTCCAGCAGCTCCGCCGCCGGCGCGCCGCCCGTCGAGAGGGCCGCCTTGAGCGTTCCACCGTCGCGCAGCTTGCGCGTCAGGGCACGCGTATCCACTCCGCTGATGCCCGGCACGCCGTGCGCCTGCAGCCAATCGCCCAGCGGCTGCTCGGCGCGCCAGTTCGAAACCGACGGGCTGATGGCGCGCACCACCAGCGCCGACACCTGGGGAACAGCGGCCTCGTAATCCTCAGCGTTGATACCCACGTTGCCGATGTGCGGCGTGGTGAACAACACCCCCTGGCCACGGTACGAAGGATCACTCAGGATCTCCTGGTAACCGGTCATGCTGGTGTTGAAGACCAGCTCAAAGACCGCCTGGCCCTGGGCGCCAAAGCCCTGCCCGGGCAGGATCGTTCCATCTTCAAGAACCAAAACGGCAGGCGGCATGCGCCCTCCTCACGTAATAAAATCGCTTGATGATATCACCAGGGGCAAATGTTGTCCAGACATCTCAAGGATAACCCCCATACATACATGACGCAAGCGTCACTTGACGAGAGCAATGACATGTCTTTGGAGGGCCGGCGTTCTCCCAGCACGCAGTAAGGGCGGGTCTCCATGGCCAGCAAAGGCGGCGAGGCAGCCAAAGCATCCTGGCCGCCCAGGCGCCTCGCTAGCAACGCCAGACCCGCCCCAACGGCAGGCGACATCCGAGCCATTATGTTATGAGTAGACGCCGGTGTCGCAGTGACATGGCCAATGAGTTGTATAATAGCGATATGAAAAAATATACTTTTCCATATCGCCTTTTAACGATTCTCACCGGCGCACTGCTGGCCCTGCTCCTGGCTGCCGCCTGCAGCGCCAGTCCGGCAGCCACCCTGGCCCCCTCCAGCGAAGCGCCCGCCGCAGCGACGACCACCTCAAATCCCACCGGCGCCTACTGGCCCACCGCAGACTGGCGCACCTCCACCCCTGCCGAGCAGGGTATGGATGCCGAAAAGCTCTCTGCGGCGCTGGAAAAGGCTCAAAAAAGCATGACCGGCCTGCACAGCCTGCTGGTCATCCGCCACGGCTACCTGGTGCAAGAAAACTACTTCTCCAGCTACAAACAGGATACCCTGCACACCCAGTATTCCGTCTCCAAGAGCTTCATCAGCACCCTGGTGGGCATCGCCATCGACCAGGGCCTGATCGCCGGCGTCGATGAAAACGTGCTGGGCTATTTCCCGGGCCAAACCTTCGACAACCCCGAGGCGCGCAAAGAAACCATGACCCTCGAACACCTGCTCAGCATGACATCCGGGCTGGGCTGGGTGGAGGGTGACCCCGCTTACCGCGCCATGTACGTCAGCCAGGATTGGGCCGCCTACGTGCTCGACCTGCCCATGGTGGCCACGCCCGGCGAGGTCTTCAACTACTGCTCCGGCTGCTCCCACGTGCTGGCAACCGTGCTGGACAGCGCCCTGGGCAAAAGCGCCCTGGAAAAAAGCGGCCTGCCGGATTTCGCCCGCCGCAACCTGTTTGCCCCACTGGGCATCCAAAAATACACTTGGGAGACCGATAGCCAGGGTATCCCCATCGGCGGCTGGGGGCTAAATTTGCGCCCACGCGACATGGCCAAGCTGGGCTACCTGTACCTGCACCAGGGCCAATGGGACGGCCAGCAGGTGATCTCCAGCGCCTGGGTGACCACCGCCACCAGCAAACACATCCAGGTAGAGGGAGCCACGGAGTACGGTTACCAATGGTGGATCTATCCTGAGCTGGGCGGTTACGCCGCGCTGGGTCTCGGCGGGCAAACCATCTTCGTCTCACCGCAGCGCGACCTGATCGTCGTCACCACCGCCGACCTGGACGGCCACGACAAAATCTTCCAATTGATCGAAAAATACATCCTGCCGGCAGTCAGCGAATAACCCCCTCGCCAGCCTCTTCTGAGCGTCCGGCGTTGAATCTTCCGCTCTTCTTAGCGATCTTCGCGCCTTCGCGGTTTAAGAATTTCCCCATCTTTGTATCCCCCGGCGATACACCGGGCGCACCAAAGCCGGATAGATCACATCCGCCAAGAGGTACGTCAGCCACGAACCCGGGCGCGCCGGCTGGCGAGCACCTGGCTGCGGGCGCTGCTCCGGCGGGCGCACCTCCGCCAGCACAAAGCCATCGCCCGTCTGCGGATCGCCCAGCGCAGCCGTGGCGCCGTCGGCGGTATAAATGCGGTTGACCGGCAGCATCGCCGCCCGGAAGATGATCTCATCGGCCCGCTTCAAGTGGCGCAGCAAGCGCGGCACGAACGGCAGAAAGACCAGCCCCGAAAGCCGCGCCGCCGGCGCAGTCGAAATAAAACGCCCCGCCCCACCAGCCTGCACCGCCGGCACACCCAGCCAGGCGATCTGCTCGGCCGTGCCTTGCACGAACACCCGCCGCCCCTGGCCCCTGATGGGATTTGCCAACACGCCGCGCCCTCCGGCCATATCCACCTCTGACCCGTCCGGCAGATCCAGGCGCGGCTCGGTCATGTCGGGCGGGCAAGAACACAGCAGCATCCAATCCACCTGCCCGGCATACGCCCGCCACAAGGCCGGGTGCCCGGCGTCCCAGCAGATCAGCATGCCCACATCGCCCAGGTCGGTGTGCGCCACGGTAATGTTCTTGCGCTCACGGAAATAGGCTCGCTCCCAGGCCCAGGGATAATTCTTGTCGTAACGCCAGGTGCGCCCGTCCGGCGCATACAGCAGCAGCGCATTGTAGATCTCGCCGTGCTCGCGCAGCAGCAGCGTGCCCGCCAGGTGAACGCCCAACTGCCGGGCAGTTGCCTGCATCCAGCGCGCGGTCGGGCCGTCCGGGGTCTCGGCGGCAGCATAGTTCTCCTGACGATAAGCATAGCCCGTATTGAAAAGCTCCGGCAGCGCCGCCAACTGCGCCCCCTGGGCGGCGGCGGATCGAACGAGGCCATCGGCGCGAGAAAGGCGCTCGGCGAGCGGAGCGGGGGCAACGTCCATCTGGATGGCAGCGGCGAGGAAAGCGCGGGGCATGAAAATAGTATACACCCAACCTGCTAACTTTCAACTTTCCCCTCTTAATTCTTCCAACCTTTCAACTTTTAACTTTTAACCTGCCAACTCTCGACACACAAACTTTCAACCTGAAACCCTCAAATTCCGTTATAATTTCGCCAGGGAAACATCAAAGTGACCGATCAAGAGCATCCTGCAAACGATATTTCTTCCAATGCACTGGCATCGAAAGGCTCTGAGCTTTGCCTGGCCTGCGGCCTGTGCTGCCAGGGAATTTTGCACCCCTGGGCGGATCTCAAGGAGAATGAAGAATCTCTGGCTATAGAATTAGGTTTGAGCGTATCAACAGTAAAGGATAATTCCTTATGCTTTATTTTGCCATGCCCTCAACATATTGATAACCGCTGTGCTATTTTTTCAAAGCGCCCTAATGTCTGTGGCAGTTATTATTGCAAGTTGTTGATTATGTTGATCAAAGATAGCGCCTCCATCAACGATAGTCTCTTGGTAGTTACAGAAGCCAGAAAACTGATTACGGAAATCAAGAACTTGCTGCCTGCGCACGATCCGAGCGTGCGATTGGGGAAGCAGATTCGCCAAAACATAGATTACGTTCCTATTACCCCTCAATTACATCTGAAATTTACTGCCTTGCAAATTCTACTTGCCAGGTACTTTTATAACGAGCAAGAATTTCCAAACCAACTCAAACAATATATAAATATAACCTGATGCCTATCTATCAAATTTACCATACCTGCATTGAAACAGAATTTCCCTTCCAGACCCATCTCTTGCCAGGTAATGGACCTGTTGAACTAACATTTGATATGATAGTGCAGCCACCGGATCCGATATTAAATAAACTTCAACCATCATATATTGGCCGAGAACGATCACCGGATGGCTTCCCCACCTATGTGATGTATACTCAGGGAAATACTACTATCCTCCGCGTCTACAGTACGATTGATTTTTACATAAGTGATATTAACATTACTGTCCGGATCAATCCAGGAGAAGATTTAGAATGGGTTGAAATTTACTTTCTATCTTCTGCATTGGTATACTGGCTGGAAATGCGAGGCAACCTTGCACTACACGCATCTGCTGTCACTATCGGAAAAGGAGCAATCGCTTTTCTCGGAAATAGTGGCAAGGGAAAGAGTACTTTGGCCGCATCTTTCTTACAATCTGGCGCATCTTTGTTAACAGATGATGTTCTCTTCATCCGGCAAATGAACAAAAAGTGGATGGCCTTTCCTGGATATCCACAAATGCGCCTCACGACTCATGCTATCCAAAGTGTTTTCGGAAACGTTGCAAAAATCTATCAGTCCGATCGGAATAAACTGCGCATCAAACTCAACTGGGACGAGAAACCATCCGATTTGTCGAACATCATGTTTTTTCAGGCTCATCCGCAACCACTGCAAGTCGTTTACATTCTACAGCGCAGCCAAGATTCAGAAATATGTATATATCAATTTGCGCCTCAAGAAGCTCTTCGTGCTTTACTGCGAAACTCATTTATGGGAAGCTCTTTAAAAGCCTGTAACTGGCAGTCACGTCGCATAATGGATTTGGCGCAACTGATCCAACAGATTCCAGTATGCTGCCTGCGTTATCCCAGGAATCTTGACGCCCTACCCGCTGTACGCCAGGCTATCATGAATTATATAGATTATGCTGATTCGACAAATACTACCTTTCAGTTTTCAACCAGGAATACAAAATTATGAGCGGATTCTGTGGCATCATCAACTTTGACGGAACGCCGGTTGATCCGCAAATTCTCGAGAAAATGGCAGAATCAACATCATATCAAAAACCAGATCAGACTCAATATTATGTTGACGACAAGGTGGGATTTGCTCACATAATGCTTCACACCACACCCGAATCGCTGCACGAACAGCAACCGTTGGCAAATAGAAGTGGCGATATTATTTTAATTGCCAATGCACGCGTTGATAACCGAGACGAATTAATTTCATTCCTGCTAGCCAAAGAGTTACTGCATGATTCAAGGCCAACGGATGCAGAAATAATCCTGGCAGCTTATGAATATTGGGGCGAAGCTTGCGCCAACCACATCATCGGTGATTTTGCCATCGTTGTGTGGGACGCTCGCCAGCAGTCGTTATTTTGTTTCATGAGCACAGTTGCTGTATTACCACTGCTGTATGCCTGGAACGGTAAAAACTTTGTCTTCGGCACAGAAGGTAAGATGATCATACAACATCCTGGATTTCCAGCCCGGATTAATGAGCCATGCTTCATGGCCATATTGCGGGAAGAGCCCCCCTTTTACAAAGGTCAAACCATACTCCAAAACATTTATAAAGCCCCCGCATCTCATTGGCTGAAAATACATGCCTCTGGGATAGAAATTGAAAGATACTGGGATGTGAATCCAAAGTATCAAATACGTTACCAGAAAGAACAAGAATATGCCGATCATTTCCTAGATCTATTTCAAAAGGCCATATCAGCTCGCATGCGCACAAATACTGGTATTGTAGGTATCTTAGTGAGCGGCGGTTTGGATTCAAGTTCGATCGCAGCAACCGCTCAAACAATGCGTTCAACGTTCCCTGGCTTGCCTGCCCTAGCCGCGATCGCTTTTACATCGGATTCTGTGCCTGAAGCTGATGAACGCTCGTACAGCCAGACCTTAACCGATGAGTTAGGATTGCACATCGATTATGTTCGATTGGAGGATGTTCCACTTTTTGCTCGACTCGATGATGAACTACCCGAATTCGAAAATCCTTTTTCAGGATTGCTATCCCTCAACCACCGCGCATTGTCATTATTGAGATCCGCGGGCGCACGGGTTGTTATGACGGGTGATGGCGGCGATGAAATCACAACAGGCAGTTCATCGGTATATCAAGATCGACTACGGAATAGTGATCTAGGCGTGTTCATAGAACTCTACCGACACGCCCAACGCTTTCATGTTCCTTACTATAAACCCCTCTGGCGGTATATCCTACATCCTTTTTTGCAGCCATATATCCCAGAACTGCTAAAAGCCAATTACAGAACCTGGCGCAGCCGTTTATCCCCTCCTTACCGACCACCCGAACATTCCTGGCTCGCCCCCGAGGTTCTTGCCTATCCGGCTTCAAAGAAAGAAAATTGGGACAAATATAAAGGGTCCTTTAACAGCCGGGCACGCGACGAGCTTTATATTAAAATCCTCCAAATAAGTTCTTTCTCAAAATATTTAAGCTGTCTGCGGCACGATCTTGAATATCGTTTCCCATTTATAGATCGCCGGTTGGCCGAATTCTCGCTCGCCATTCCACCAGAATTGTTTTACCAGGAAGGGCAGAAACGCATGCTGCTGCGCCAAAGCATGAAGGGAATCCTCCCAGAACGGATCCGCTTGCGCCAAGATAAAGCCTTCGGCAGTGCGTCAGATTACTTTCGATTAAAACAAAGTGAATCGTTTGTACGCGAACTGCTGGCCAACCCTCTTCTAGCGAAGTATGGTTATGTACTACACCAGCCTTTGCGACAAGCACTCGATAAATATTTTGCTCCACCACAGAAAACCGGATATTGGAACGCCAGTGATGATTGGCCTTATCCTTTGATCAGGTTAGAACTGTGGCTGCAAGTTTACCAATCGATAATAAAGAAATAATGATGCTGCAGTAAACCGTTATTTTTCATATCGATCATACAAACTCAATAACATAAACATGTAGTATAATCAAAGCAACACTTGAAATACTCTCTTAGGAGGAATAAATATGGAAACCGTTTCAAGAAAAGTTTATTACTCTCCAACCCTGACAGAGTGGGGAGATATGTTAGCGCTCACCCAGACGGTAGTAACAAATGAAGCATGGAGAGATAACTCATCAGAACCGACCGGAAAATCATCATATAACATGGGTTATTAAGTAAGTTATCCTTCGCTGGGTATGTAATCTACGGTAGAGCGTTTCCGATAACAAGCTTCTTGTGGATATGAAGCCGCGGTAAAAAGTATAGTGTCTTGCTCATCATGCCTATGCTCAATGGCTTACCCCCAAAAAATGCTGATAGGTAAAGTATCAAGATGTAGTTTCGATACTTTCTCTATTGAGCGTTGCTAATATCAGTTTTCTGTTAGAGTATCGCTTTAATATTAATCCTCCATAGAACGACCCGTCTTACTCACTTCTTCCGACATATAGTAATAATCGATAATATAGAGAACTATCCAAATTGATCGATAAGGAGGATCAAATGAACAAGTTCAATCGTTGGTTGAGAAGTAAGACCGGCATTGCCACGATCATAGGCATCGTGGTATTGTTGTTGGTCGTAGCGGTAGCCGGGCAGCAGCTCGGCTGGTGGGGCGGTGGTGGGTTGTCCGGCACGGCCGGTATCCCTGCACCCACCTATGATGCCCCTCCAGACGGCTTCACCTGCCTGCCATCCTGTGAAGAGAATGATCCACGCCTGTTCATTCTTGCTGGGGCCGACCAGAGAAGCCTTTCGAATGCGCCGATCGTAGTGTGGATCATGGTGCCAGGCGATCAAAGCAGTTTCACCTTTTCCATCTTCGATGGTGACAGCAGCAAAGACAAGAACAACCAGATTCGCCTTGACAAGAAGGGACAATTCTTGATCGGTTATGGTCATTGGGATGATGCTAAGACTGGCGATACTACCTACACGCTGTACGCCGATCCAACTGCAGCGGGCAAAGGCAAGGCTGTGGTAGGCACCTGGATGGGTAACGATGCCATGCCGAACAATGACTGGTGGAGCACCACGGTGAACACCTCTGACGTTGCCCCCAACAATGCCCGCGGTCCTAATGGCCATTTCTATTACCGCCTGGAAGCCAGCCGGCCGGATGGCTCACGAGGTGGCAATGGTTTCAAAGTCAAATCCAGCGGCTACCTGATGGCTGGCGTGGATCCCAAGTACACGATTGGCCTGGTGGCCCAGTTTGCATCGGACAATGATGGAAAGGTAATCTATCCAGATTACAAATGGAGCAAGGATCCTGGTACGCGGAGCTATTACGATGGCGTCTGGCAGTTCCGCTTCTACGTGCCGGACAAGGATAACAAATTCATCGAGTTGTGGAACGGCGACTTTGATCGCGGCACGAATACCAGCAACGAAAACAAAGACACTGACGACCCCAACAGCGAAGGCGTTCCCTATTTTGCCCATGGTACCAACCTGGCCGTGAATCCGGAAGGCGAAGCAGGCATGGGTTTCCCGGCAGATGACAATAATGCCAGCCCGGCCCACAAAGTCTCTCCTACTGTCCGCATCAAGCTGGTCGATCCCAACAACCTGCCCATCTACGAAGACCTCGATCCCTCCGGCACGGAAGAATGGGAAGTGTTCTCGGTGGGTACCGATCCTTCCATCAATTCCGATAAGCCGGCCACCTCGCTGTCCGAAGGCGAATACAAGATCCAGATCGAAGGCATGGATCTGCACAATGCCTTCTGGCTGGCAGTCAACTACCCGATCTGCGATCCCAAGGGCTGCCCGGATGTGAACTCGGAAGGTGGTTGCCCGCGCACCATCGGTTACTGGAAGAACAACTTCAAGAAGGTGCTGGCCGGCAGCAAGGCCCAGGAGACCAGGGAATCCCTGGAATGGGGTCTGAACAACATCGCCCTGGAGAGCAAGATCTTCCGCGCCGGCCTGGTCAGCAGCGACCTATCCCAAATCTCCCCCGCCGATCACAGCGATGGCGGCAACAACACCACCCCCCTGACCCTCGAGCAGGCTGCCAAGATCCTGGCGCGTGACAACTCCAAGGGCGGCAAGAACTACTTCAGCAACCTCGACTCACAGTCCATGATGGCCCGTGCCCTGCAGCAGAACCTGGCCACCTGGATGAACTGGGGCACCGGCAAGCTCGGCAAGCACACCGTGCTCAAGCTGGAAGGCATCTCCGGCGGCACCTTCGAAGGCACTGCCTGGGAAGCGCTGAAAGAAGCTGAAGAGCTGATCCTCAGCGGCCAGAACCTGGAACGCGCCAAGGATATCGCCGATGTGATCAACAACCTGGAAAAGAACCTGGATCCCGCCAACGCCATCGCCTGCACTGAGTACGGGAAGATCATCCCGCCCGGTAAGCAGCCTAAGACCCACAAGGATATGCCCAAGGCGGACAAAGAAGACCGCCCCAAGGAAGTTCCGGTTCCACCATCGGAACCCATCTGCAGCGTGCCCGAAAGCTCGATGACCGGCGAATATGCCATCATCGCCCTCAATCCGGCCGCCTGCCAGGGCGAGCAGAACGGCCTGCTCTTCCACGGCACATCGCTGACCGAACTGGATGGCACCGCTTACTCTGCCGGCTGCCTGCGCTCGGTCGGCACTACCGATGTCTACTCCACCGCCCCGATCGACTATGTTGGCGAGCTGGCGGGCAATTCGACCGACTTCGACAACCTGCACGGCGGCATCCAGAAGATCGACAGCCCCCTGCCCGAATCAGCTTGGAGCCAGCCCGAACCGAACTGCAGCGACCCGGCGGCCATCCAGATGGACGGCAAGGACTTCAAAGGTGAGATGTTCCTTGGAGAGGGCCTGTACTGCATCAGCGGCGATGTGACCATCAACGCCAATGACACTTTGATGGCTGAAGGCGCGACGGTGTACATGCAAGATGGTAAATTCACCATCAACGGCGGGGCAACCGTACAGTGGTCTGCTCCCGGTGCTGATGCATCTCCGGCCGTGCCCAGTGTGTTCCTGTACGTGCCGCAGTCAAATCCCAGCCCGGTCAAGATCAACGGCAACTCCGACTCCTACTTCAGCGGCATCCTGTATGCCCCCGCTTCGGAAGTTGAAGTGCTCGGCACCGGCTACGTCTTCGGCTACCAGGCTCAGTTCGTCGGTTGGGACGTACGGGTCGGTGGAACCGCCGATGTGATCCTCGACTGGCGGGCCAATGGCCAGGGCGTTTGCAAGTAACTGTTCTGTGAAATGACACCCTCATCTGTAAATAAATAGATTTTTCGAACGTTTCGATCAGGAGGTTGCTCGATGAGGGCAACCTCCTCTTTTATTGGAGAGAAACTGGAAAAATAAGATGGCGTTTTACAGCCATCTCGCCGGAGAATCTAAAAATCCTTGTTTACCAATCAAAGGTGCCGGCAATGCGCTTGTAAGCTAAGCAAACACTTTCGGTAAGCATCTTCCAGCAGCGCTCGCATTTGCTTGGATGGCTGAAACCACTGCTCTGTGGAACGTTCCGAAACGATTTCTCCACGTTGCAATGTAGGCGAAGTGTCGCCATAGCCTGGCCGGCCTGTGAACAAAAACTTCTCATAATGGACCGAAAGCGTAGACTGCAATCCTAAATATTCCTGTACAAACGGCAGCACCTTTTGAGGCTGATCCACCAACTGCTCCGCATCCACTAACAACCCCGGGCGGGTCAGCCCAGCCGCCAATCTCGCTAGCCCCTTCAAGCGCGACAAGTACGCGTTCATGCCCCCAATGAAACGAAGTTTCAACTCGACTTCCAGGTGGATATTTCGGATATAGCTTTCAATCGTGGGCTGCGGTGGGCGCAGGATAAAAATTGGATAGATTGGCTCACTATATAAGATTTCTTGGGCAATGGGATAATGATCATAGAGAATTTTATCCAGCCAATATCTTGAAAAAGCCTTACCTGGATTCATATCAATGATGCGTTCTTTCATTCGCTCCAAATCCTGGATACCAGAATAGGATTGGTGTAATTCAGCATACCCGATAATGTCTGGATGGCTGCCCAGGAGATGGGCCAGGAGCGATGTCCGGCCGCGCATATGCCCAAAGATAAAGATATACCGCTCAACCTCGCTCATTTTTCAACACATCCTCATAGATCTCCATCAAACGAAAGCGCGTGACACTAGCAGCATAATCCTTCAAAACAATTTCTCGCCGTGTTGCTAAAAGAGTCATTTCAGGTGGATACAGTAAAACATCCAGCAATGCATCTGCTAGATGATCGTCATCGGGCGGCGAAACAAGGTAGGTGCATTCGGCCACCGGTGTACTTTTGAAAATCGGCAAATCCGGCGCCAGCACTGGTCGCTGGCAAGCCAGCGCCTCTAATACCGTGGCCGGGAAAGTATCCGGAATGCGCCAGCTTACGATTGCATCTGCGGCGTTGTACAATGGCGCCAGCATAAAAGCAGGCGGCGGCGGCAGCCAGCGAATGAACTCTGAGACTCCTAATTGCCTGGCCATTTGGCCGATTATCTCGTATTCCTGCCGAATTATTTGGCTGTCATAACTCCTCCCCAGGCGTAAGAAAACCAGAATGGCTGGAATGGGAAAATTGGGTTGCATCTTGGCAAAGGCTCGCAAAACAGCGCGGTGGCGGTAGGTTTCGCCCCAACCGCGTGCGGAAAGCACCAGGCGCGCCTGTGGCGGCAATGCAAGGACACTTCTCCACCGCGCTGCTTCCGTAGCATAACCCCTATGAAAAATGCGCTCATCCACGCCGTGATGGTATGTGTATATGGGATGCCCAGTCGGTAATACAATTCGTAAACGTTCCTCCAATGCAGGAGGCTCCAGGATCACGCTAGCATTTTTCAGGATAACTGCATATTTAGGTTCCAAGATCCCTGTTTTGAAAAACGATTCCAAATATCCCCAGGACGATACTACGAATGGTTTAAAACCAGTATGTAAACAGGCTTCGGCTTCAAAAGCCAGGCCAAAAGCATGCACAATATGTGGCCGGAATTCTCTAATGATATTGCCTAGATGTTCTACTTCGATAGCAAGACTTTCTTGATATACCTTAGCATCCCGATTGCACAAAGCCCGTCTTTCTGGATCCGTTACTCGAAAAGGCACAAAACGCGCACTCATTGCACCAGGCATCTCTCCCGGATTGGCGCCGCTTACCAATAGCACTTCATTCCCCATATTCAACATCGCCTCTAGAGGTCTTTGTAAAGGAGGCAAGGGAGGTCCAACATAAAGGAGTCTTAATTTTTGAGGCATTTTTTTATCTCAAAATCAGTGTATTATATTCGATTATGATCAGCTTACAATTCTTGTTACCGAAGTAAAAGCCGATCAAGTATAATGATACTATCCTATTGATCTACCGGGCGTCTAATGTTAATTTCTGAAACAAAGAAAATATTATTCATTCATATTCAAAAAACTGCCGGCATCAGCTTGATGGCAGCTCTAAAAGAACAAATTCCAGATGTATACCCCTTTATGAACCAGCATGATCATGCCGCCTGGGCGCAAGCCTACATGGGAATTGATAAATATTGCCAGTATTATTCTTTCGCATTTGTTCGAAATCCGTGGGAACGCCTGGTCTCCTGGTATTCCATGATTGCCCATCGGGGAATTCGTAATCGTTTATTTGATTATGTTTGGAAAAACGCCAACTCTTTTGATGACTTTGTTATTAAGTGTACAGATATCATTGAAGATCTCGATGGAAGAAAATCAACTCTGTATAATCAGTTAGATTATATCAGCGATGAGCAAGGAAAAATAATCGTGAACTTTGTGGGTAGATTTGAATATCTACAAAGAGATGCAGAAAACTTGTTTAAGAATATCGGGTTGGCGACACCCAAAATACCACACCTGAATTCAGAGAAACACAGACACTACAGCTATTATTATCGACCCTATACCCGCGACCTGGTCGCAGAGCGCTACCAGCGGGATATCGAATATTTTGGTTATACCTTCGAAACTGCTCCAGAATAATTCTTTTGTCTGGCTTTCATATTATTCGATTCTACCGGCAGATATGACGCTCATACTTAGCCAGCGTCCATCCCGCAGTATTAGAAGCAAATAAACGTCTCACGCCTCCGTCAGCATCAGCATGATCGTCGTCACGCCTTCCTCATCCACGCTGATCGTGACCTCCAGCAGCGACCCTGCCAGGGCGTAGTTGTACATGAACTGCTCGCCCTGTTCCTGGGCTTCTTTCTGCTCCCAGCCGGCCTGCTCCAGCGCCTCTTTGTAAGACTCCGCCGCCTGCGCCATGGACTGTTGGCTGGAAAAGTTGTACATTCTGAGATGCACCCCGTAAAGCGTCAGTTCCACGCCCATGGTCTGCTGTGCGTCCGCCGGCGTGGGCAGGATCTGTGGCAGCGAAACAACCTGCAGCACCTCTTGGGGCACGCCGGCTTTCACCTGCCCGATCTGGCTGACGTCGATGATGGTCGCCATGGTACCCGACTGCAGGGCGATCTTCGGCTCCTCGCCGGATTCCTGCACCGCGGCCTGGTTTTCGGGGCTGACCAGGTTCTCGCCGGTCAGGGCAATCTCCAGGCGCACCACGTGATTTTCGTTCACCGTGGCGTACAGGTCGCCGCTGGCTTCTTCCACTGTCATCCCCTGCGGCAGCTTCTCGGTCGCCAGGTCGGCCTCGGTGAAGGTGTAATGGCGGGCAAGCTGGCCGTTGAAATCCTCTTCGCCCACCAGGGTAGCGCTCTTCAGCCAGGAAAGCCAGATGGACACGCTGTGCTGCAGCGGCCCCATCATCTCGTCAAAAGTCTGCTGCTCGTCCGAAGCGTCCACCGGCACCATCCACCAGCCCCCCATCAGGTTCATGTACATGGTATCCCCGTCGATATACATCTCGATCGACTCGCTCGCTTCTTCGCCCGTCATCTCCGCCATCGGCCCCAACGCCTCGGAGAACTCGTTCGAAGCCGACATACCCAGGTCCACCTGGGCGCCCACGAAGAGCGGCGTGCCGATGAAGTCCACGGTCACCGAGTACGCATCGACGATATCCACCCCCTCGGTGTTCTTACCATCCAGGGACTGCGTTTCGTCCAGGTGGAAATTATCCGGCTCGGCAAAGGTGCCCGCCTCGATCACGATCACCGCCGGCGTGGGGGTATACGTGGGCGTCGGCGAGGGCGTATTCGTGGGCACCGGCGTCGGCGTATTCGTGGGCGCCGGCGTGGGCGTTTGCGTGGGCACATTCGTGGGAGTGGGCGTGGGCGTCGGCTTGGGCGCCAGGCCGCTGCATGCCAGCGACAGCAGGCCCAGGCTCAGGATGACCATTGTCAGGACGGTCAGCGGTTTTCTCATCGTTGTCTTCTCCTTGTCAGCTTGCTCAAAACTATTACGCATATCACAATTCGTTATACGGATGTCATTATACGGATGTCACTGCGAGCCGGTCTTTGGCGAAGCAGTCTCCTACTTTCTAGAGCGAGATTGCTTTCCTTCGCTGCGCTCGGGACAGGCTGCTCCGCTCGCAATGACAAATCGTGGTGCGCCTGTCATTGCGACACCGGCGCTCTCTGCCGGGGGAAGCAATCTCCTTGTGGAAAGGAGGGGGCTGCTTCGCTTCTCTCGCAGCGACACCCCTTTTTATGAGAACTTTTCATAAGAATGTTGTATGATTTATTATCACACAACTTTCCGTTTTTGGGTTTGACGTTTCTTTGACGTTCGTATGTCATCATATGATCATCAGCCTGACAATCGATAAGGAGTAATCAGCATGCAAAAGCAAATCCGATCCGCATTCATCCACTATCTCATCCTGGCGGCGCTGCTGGCCGGCGCGCTCGTCAGCCGCCCCGCGCTGACCCCCACCCGGGCAGAGGCAGAGGCGCCGGCCGGGGCGAACGCGGCCTATGCGACCACCATCACGGTCAACAGCAGCCTCGACCCCAACACCAGCAACAGCGAAATCTGCCTCAACTATCCCACCGCCTGCACGCTGCGCCGGGCGGTGAACCAGGCCAACGGCGTGGCGAGCACCCTGCGCCCCGCCCTGATCCAGTTCAACATCCCCACCAGCGATCCAGGCTATAACGCCAGCCTGAAGATCTGGAAGATCCAGTTTGCGGGCACCTCCACCACCTCCAACGCCGCCCTGCGCCGCCTAACCGGCAGCATCACCATCGATGGCAGCACCCAACCCGGCGGGCGCAGCAGCGGCCCCAAGATCATCCTGGTGGGGCACAGTTCCACCGGCTCGGCCGACGGGTTGATCCTCGGCGAAACTGCGAACGAGGGCGGCAACGTCATCCGCCACCTGGGCTTCCAAAATTTCAATACCCATCTCCAGGTCAATTCATCCGGCAACCTGATCGAATACAACTGGTTCGGGCTGAGCAATGACGGCCTGCAGCCGGCCCTGCGCGCCGCCGACGCCACCCGCGGCAGCGGCGGCATTGGCGTGTGGGTCTATGCCGGGTCGGGCAATACCATCAGCCACAACGTTTTTCTGGGCCTGGACGATTTCTCTGCCAAGATCGACGGCAGTTCCAACACCTTTTCGAGCAATTACATCGGCACCAGGTACGATGGGCGCCTGACCGGCAAACAAAGCGACCCGGCGTTGGTCTGCAGCGGCTCGGACTGGCTGGGCGGCGGGGGCCTCGAGCTGGGCGGCACGCTGGCTTCTGGCATCAATCACCTGGTGCAAGGTAATTACTTTGCCGGGCTGCGCCAGCAAGGATCCTCCGGGCCGATCTGGCCCACTGCCATCTACGCGCTGGGCTCGCGCCACCGCATCGCCGGGAACCACATCGGCGTGGATTATGCTGGGACGGATACCGGCGTCTGCGGGCGGGGGATCTACATCAACGGCGCGCAGTTCACTGAGGTAAACAGCAATACCATCGCCGAGACCGGCCTGTCGGCCATTTTGCTGGGCGGTTCGACCCACAATGCCGTCACGCTGCGCGGCAACATCATCCGCCGCACCGCCGCCTGGCCCGTCTCCGAAGGCGCCATCCAGTTCGAAGCCACCCTGCCGGACGCTTTCGAGAGCTTCCAACCGGCCGTGGTCACCCGCATCAACGGGGACACCGTCACCGGCCGGGCCGGCAGCCCGTGCGCCGGCTGCCAGATCGAGCTCTTCCTGGACGATGCGGATGGCACGCTAGAAGCCCTACAGTCGACCAGCCTGGTCACCGCCAACCCCGACGGAACCTGGACGGCCATCTTGAAAATCCCCCTGTCCGAGGGGCAGGGCCTGCGCACCACCAGCACCGGCGCGCTCGGCGGGCTGAGCGCCGGAACCACCACGGGCCTTTCAACGATCTACTTCGTGGAAAGCAAGGTCTTTCTGCCTCTTCTGCGGCGCTAAGATAGGGCTTTGATTGAGCTGAGGTTTCGGGTCTGAATAGGCGAAAATAATCGCCCATTCAGACCCCAATTCGGTATTGAGATATGTGTGGATATTTGCTATCATGGTATTACCAGTGCAATCATAGTCTACCCGCTTGACCCAACCCAGAGGTGAGCTGTGGCGCCAGCCTTTGCACCTGAGAACGCCCAGTTTGTCATCCTCTCTTTCGAGGGGCCAGATCGCTATGCCCAGGCCGGGGGGCTAGGCGTGCGCGTCAAGCACCTGGGCCGCAGCCTGGCCTTGCGCGGCTACCAGACGCACCTGTTCTTCATCGGCGACCCGCACCTGCCTTCCGATGAGGCCCTGGAGGACGGGCGCTTCCATTTGCACCGCTGGGGGCAGTGGATCAGCCGCCACCACCCGCAGGGCGTGTACGATGGCGAGCACAGCAAGATCAACGATTACATCCAAACGCTGCCCGAGCACATCGTGAACACCCTGGCCCGCCCGGCTGCCGAGCAGGGCCAAAAGCTGGTCGTCCTGGCGGAAGAATGGCACACCGCCGCCGCCCTGTGCCGCCTGAGCGATGCCCTGCACGCTGCCGGTTTGCGCCAGCAGGCAGTCTTGTTCTGGAACGCCAACAACACCATGGGCTTCCACCAGATCGACTGGCCCCGCTTGAATTTCGTCGCCACCATCACCACCGTCAGCCGCTACATGAAGCAGATCATGCGCGGCCACGGCGTGGACGACGCCCTGGTGATCCCCAACGGCATTCCCGCCGAACTGCTCGAGCCGGTCAATGCGGCCGACGCCGCCGCCGTGCGCCAGGCCACCAGCGGCGCGGACGGCTGGCTGCTCTTCAAGGTGGGGCGCTACGACCCGGCCAAGTGCTGGATCAACGCCATCGATGCCGCCGCCCTGCTCAAATCCATGGGCAAGCGGGTGTGCTTTCCCTGCCGGGGCGGGATCGAGCCGCACGGCTACGAGGTGCTGGAACGCGCCCGCAGCCGGGGATTGGTGGTGAGCGACGTAGATGGCAGCCCGGCATCCTGGCAAGAGGTGATCGAGCTCATCCACAGCGCTCCTCCCGCGGATGTGTATAACCTGCGCTTCTTCATGACCCAGTCCATGCTGCGGCCTTTCTACGCCGCCGCCGATGTGGTCCTGGCCAACAGCAAGCACGAGCCCTTCGGGCTGGTCGGCCTGGAGGCCATGGCAGCCGGCGGGTTGGTGTTCACCGGTCCCACCGGCGAAACCTATTCGATCGATGGGCAGGGGGCGCTGGCCCTGGATACCGAGAACGCCGAAGAGATCGTGCTCAACCTGCTCAAGCTGCGCGAGCATCCCGAATACCAATCCGCCATGCGCCAGGCCGCCCTGCGCACCGCCGGGCGCTTCACCTGGGATCGCGTGCTGGATGTTCTGCTGCACAAGGTGGAACTGGCAGCCTTTACGCAAGGCGTGACCCTCCTGGATGCGCCAAATGCCAGGCCGCTGGAAGCCGTGCAAGACGTGGTCATCTACACCGTGGTGCACCAGCCGCGCCGCTTGCGCCTGCCGGCGCGCCCCATCCCGCCCGGGGCCAGCCCGGAGGAGATGGCCGAATGCCTGTTCGACCAGGAGTTGGACCAACACTACTTTCGCCGCGTGGCCGAGCGCTGCTACTACCCCGCCACCGAGCGTTTTCTGTCCCTGGTCAACCAAGGGCTCAAGCTCACCATCGGCTTTTCGCTTTCCTTCCTCATCCAGGTCGAGCGTTGGGATCCGCAGCTCCTGGAACTGTTCCAACGCCTGGTGCGCCACCCCAACGTGGAATTGGCCGCCGTCGAACCCTATCACTGTTTCATCTTACTGTGGGATATGAAGCTGTTTGCCGAGCGCATGCGCTACGCCGTGCAGCGCCTGGAACAGATCTTCGGCGTGCGCTGCCGGGTGACCGACACCACCGAGCTGATGATGTCTGATACCATCTACCACACCCTGGAAGAGCTGGACTTTAGCGCCGCTTTCTGCGACGGGCGCCCCTGGGTGATGGAATGGCGCCAGCCGACCTTTCTCTACCAACACAACCACAGCCCGCTGCGCCTGCTGACCCGCCACTACCCGCTCAGCGACGATGTGGGCTTCCGCTTTTCCGACCGCAATTGGGATGGTTGGCCGCTCACCGCCTCCACCTACAGCCGTTGGCTGGCCCAGGCCACCGGCGACCTGGTCGTGCTGGGCTGGGATTACGAGACCTTCGGCGAGCACCACAGCGCAGAGAGCGGCATCTTCGACTTCCTGGATTGGCTGGCGCCTGGCGTACAGCAGGCCGGACTGAGCTTCCTCACCGCCAGCCAGGCAGTTTCCAAGCATGCCGCCCACACCTGCGATCTCCCCCTGCCGGCCTTTCCCAGCACCTGGGCCGGCAGCGGCGGCATGGATTTCTTCCTGGGCAACCCGGTGCAGCAGGCCGTCTTCCAATTGATGCTCTTCGCCTACGACAAAGCCCGCCTGACGGGTGAACCCGCCTTGCTAGACCTGGCCTTGTGGCTGGCGCAGTCGGATCATTTACATCTCATCCAATGGTATGGCCGCCAAGACAGCGAAGCCAACGTCTCGGCGCACTTCACCCCCGCCGAATGGTGGCCGTTGGGCGCAGAGCGCATCGTGGCCGAGATCCAGCAGGTCTATAAAAATTTCATCGCCGCCCTGGATGCGTATCTACCCGGCGTCAAGACACCCAGATCAACCAAAGCATAATGAAGGCCCAGGCCAGCAGCAGTATCCCGCCGACGAACAGGCCGGTGATCATCAGGCGATAAACGGCCGGCTTCTCGTAAAAGTTGACATCGCCCCTGCGCAGGACGATCTTGCCGGTGCGCACGCCCTGCACGGCAGAATTGATCAGCAAGCCGCCGCTGATAGCCAGCAGCAAGAAGATCACGGTCATGAATATATTCGCGCCAGTGAGCAGGTTCAACGACATATCTCCACCTCCTTGAGCGCCCAGTTGTTATCGATGCGTTGGAAATTGATTGGAACCGGCTGATCCATAACCAGATTATACCTGAATCGCTGCTGCCGTTAAGAAGCCAAAATGCCGCAGTCCGTCCAGCACGCCGCGCCCCGCCGGCAGGCTGCTGTGATAATGCCAGGGCCGGGTGGCATAATTTCTCAATTCGGGCAGCGCGTTGGCCGGCAAAATGCCCTGGAAGGAGGTGCGGAACATCTCCAGGTCGTTGCCGGCATCGCCCGTCACCACCACCCGCTCCGGCGGCAGGTTGAACTCTGCCTGCAAGAAGCGCGCCGCGCCGCCCTTGCCCATGGCCTCCGGCAGCACATCGATGTAACAGCCATTGCTCGGGTTGATGTGGCAGTTCTCCAGCCAGGATAGGCGGGTGCGCAGCGCCATCAGCGTCTCCGGGCGCCCATCCCAATCGAAGCCCACCTGAAAGCGCGGCAGGCCATCGGGAAACGACTGGCGCCTCACCCCTTCTCCCTCCCCGCGCGCATAGATCACCGCCGGGCTCCAATCCACCGGAGCCAGGGTGGCGTAGCGCTTACCCAGCAGGTTCTCAGGATCGCGGCAGTCGAATATTTCCGTCCCCACCGTGTGACAGATCACTTGCGGCTGGGGCAGGCGCCCCGCCCGGATCGCTCCCTGCACCGAGGCCAGGTGCCACCCGGTGATCAAAGCCAGGTAGATGGCGCCCGGGTAAGAGGCGATCAAAGCCCTCAACCAGGCCTCGCCGGTCTCATCTCCCAACATCGTGCCATCCACATCGGATGCCAGCAGGAAGGGCTGCTCGGGTTGGGCCGGGTAATACGGGCAGGCAGGCTCAGCAGTCATCGCAGCCTCACAAATCCACCCTAAGCAATGCGCTTGAACGCGACGGTGATCGTGCTGCCTTTGTCCAGCTCGCTTTCGATGCCGATCGTGCCGCCGTGCTGCTCGACCACCTGCTTGGCAATCGACAGCCCCAGCCCCACGCCGCGGAACATATGGCCGCGCACTTCCTCCAGGTGAAAGAAACGGTCGAAAACGCGCGGCAGCGATTCCGGCGGAATGCCCACGCCGTGATCGGTCACCTTGACCCACACGGTGCGGTCATCGAAGCCCACTTCCATCTGGATATCGCCGCCGTCCGGGCTGAATTTGACGGCGTTATCCAACACCGCCTGGATCACCCGCGACAGGCTGCGCGCCTCGCCCATGATCTTGGGCAGGGAGGGCTGGATCGAAAGCTCGATGCTCACGCCGTTGCGCTCGGCGCGCAGGCGCTGCAGTTCCACCACCGAACCCACCACAAAACTGAGGTCCGTCGGCTCGAAGTCCGGCAAGATGAAATCCATCTCTTGCAAGAGTAAAATATCGTTCGTCAGGGCCACGATCTCTTGCAGGTTGCGCGCCACCGTATCCAAGGCAGAATAGAGCGCCTCGCCCTGCATATGCTGCGTGCGGATCACCTGCACAAAACCGTTCGCCACGGTCAGGGGCGTGCGCAGTTCGTGGGCAATCACGGTCAGGAACTCCGACCGGGCATACTCCATCTCGGCCAACTGCTGGTACGCCGAAGCCAGCTCCCCTGCCTTGACCCGCAAGTCTTCGATCGCCAGGTCGTTGTTATCGCGCAGCCGCTGGCTCACCTCGCGCACCATCGCCATCGACACGCTGCTGTTTTGCTTGACCATCTCGCTGAAGGCATCTTTCTCGATCTCCAGCATCATGCAGGCAGTGGTGGTAGCCACCGAAGCGCCGCGCGGCGCATCGTGGATCAGGCCCATCTCCCCAAAGAAGCTGCCCGGGTGCAGGTTGCAGATGAACCGCTCTTCGGTCTCGCTGACCCTTTTGGTGATCCGCACTTCGCCATCCATGATGATATAAAATGTGCGCTCGATCACCCCTTCGTGACAAAGCGTCGTGCCGGCGGGGTAAGCCTTCACCACGCCTGCTTCCACCATCTTGACGGCTTCCGCTTCGGCTAAATCGGAAAATGCCTGGCGCAGCACTTTGATCGGTTCGATTTCATTGCCCATTCGCGGCTCCCACTTGGAAGATAACAGTAAAACAGCTTAAATAATTATACTCTACAACCGCTCGTAAAAAAGCACTAGTGTACTGCCGTAGTTCCGGCGGTCGAACTCCGCCAGGTTCTTCAATTCCGGCTCCTCATCCAATTCCACCGGATGGATCTGCACGATCACCCAGCCGTCTTCCGCCAGCCAGTCCGGGTGGGCGTCCAGGTTCAGCAGCGCCTTCTTCCACATCTCCTTGTACTGCGGCGGAGCGATGTAGATGTAATCGAAAACCTTACCAGGAGCGCCCTGCAGCAGGGCAAAGGCATCTGCGCGCCGCACGCTGGCGCTGTCCGCCAGGCCGGTGGTCGCCAGGTTCTCGTGGATGGTGTTGATCGGCTGGCGATTGAGATCGATGAACAGGGCAAAAGCCGCTCCCCGGCTGAGCGCCTCAATGCCAATGCTGCCGGTGCCGGCAAACAGGTCCAGGAAGCTGGCCTGCTGAATATCCGGGCCGATGATGTTGAAAACGGCCTCTTTGACGCAGTCTGTCACCGGGCGAGTCGTATCGCCGGGAACCGACTTCAACCGCCGGCCGCGGGCTTTTCCACCGATCACTCTCAATCCAGTCATACCGGTTTTACGTCTCCACCGCCGCCCGCGCCGCCAGCAGGTTGGCCCGCGGCGCAATGGTCGGCAGTACACAGCCCGTGCCCAAGATCAGGCGTTCGCCCTGGGTGGCCTCGATGGCCTGCCGGGCCTCTTGCCCAACCGTTTCCGGCGTTCCCAGCACCATGGTGGTGTGGCGCTGCAAGCCGCCGCACATCACGCCCGCAAACAGGCGGCGCGCCTCGCCCAAAGAAGGCCAGGTGTCACGATCGTGCCAGTTGACAATCTGCACCGGGTAGCCCGCCGCCAGTTCAAACATCACCTGGTTGCCGTGCAGGTGCAGCATGTTCAGCCACAGTCCCTGCGCCGCCTGCAGCACTTGCAGGTCATACGCCCGGCCAAAAGTTTCAAATTCCGCCTGGGTCAACAATTGATAGCTGGCATGCTGGATGGCATAAAAAACGCCCGCAATCCCGCGGCTGCAGGCCGCTTCGAGAAAGCGCAGGGTGCTCTCGGTGATGATCTGCAGTCCTGCGTGCAGCGCCTGGGGATATTTGCGCAGGTGCACGATCAACTGCTCTGGCCCCACCAGGTTCTTGGCCTGCGACAGCGGGCTGAAAACGGTCTGCAGGAACGGTGTGCCCTGCCCCGGCCCGGCGCCTTTCAGTTCCTTTGCCACCATTTCCAGGCAGCGCAACTGCTCACCCAGGCTTCCCCGGCGCGGGTCGAGAACTGCCAACTGCGACCAATCCTCCGGCCTTTGGATGACGCGATCGGTATAATCGCGCGTGCCTTCGGTGGCGCCGCGCCATTCGTCCCGGGCGCCCCAATCCCTCAGGCAGAAAGAGGAGGCCGGCGTTACCTTGACCAGGTCGAAATCGTAGGTGCGCTGAAAATCCAGGGTCGCCGCCGCCAATCCTTCCGGCGTTTGATCGTCTACCGGGAAGTGACGCCACAAAGATACCGGCGTGCGGTCGGGTTTTGCACCTGCCAGGCAGGCTTCCAGGCGTTGGTATTTATTCATCCTGCCCACGCCCTAATCCTGCAAACGCTGCCAGATCTCATCGCCCAGGTTCCAATCCCCCTGGGTCAATTCGTTGATGTGGCCCAGCGCCAGGCGGCGCAAGAGTTCTTTCCGGTTGGCATCGGCGATCTCGCTGCTTTGCAGCAGATCCAACACCCGCCGGAAAGCTGCCACCGCGTCTTCTTTGCGCCCGGCGGCTTTCAACACCATGCCCAACCCATAAAAAGCGTCGATCAGGCTCGCATCGACCATCGTGGCGTGTTTCAGGTCAGTCTCGGCTTGTTCGTACTGCTTGCGGGCATAATGCGCCATGCCGCGCCTCATATATTCTACGGCGGTGTTGGGCGCCGGCATCGTAGCCGGGTCTATCAGGATCGATTTGACTTTAAAGATCTCTTTATTCTTTGACCACTTCAATTTCATGCTGGATCCTCCAAAGGGGGGGTAGGTTTCATCTGCTGCCGGGCGTCAGCGAAGAGCGCCCGCATGGCTTGTTCTTCGTGCTCCTGGCGGGTGAAGTATTCTTCCATAAAAGTCGAACAGCGCATGCGCAGCGCCATGCCTGCCACGCTCAACAGGTCTTCCTGAGACACTTCCAGGCGCCCATCCAGGGCCGCGTAGGCGCGGGCGGCTTCGAAAAGCGTCATTTCGGCGCGCGCCGAATCGATCTTCATCTGCTCGATCAGCTTCAAGCCCACCTGGGCCACCTCATCCGGCAGGCGCACCAGGTGCATCTGGTCGCGCACGCTCTGGATCTCCTGCTGCACGGCGGCGTTCTCCAGGGCAAAATCCTGGTTGACCTTGCGCGGGCTGCCCTGGTAAGCCAAAACGCGCCGGTACACGTCCAGCCGTTCGGCCGGCTGGCGCAGGCCTCGCACGACTACACGCAGCCCAAAGCGATCCATGATCTGCGGGCGCAGGTTGCCCTCCTCCGGATTCATCGAGCCCACCAGCGTAAAGCGCGCCCGGTAGGTTGCCGAGACCGGCCCGCGCCGCACGGTGTACCTGCCCTGCGCGGCCGCATCCAGGATGGCATCCACCACCTCGTCTGCCAGCAAATTGACCTCGTCGATATACAGCAGGTTGAGATCGGCCAGCGACAGGATGCCGCGCCGGATGCGCATACGCTGGTGCAGCGCAGCCCGCTCATCCACCCCGCCTACCACGTCTTCCAGGCGAGCGTTCAGGGGCAGCTCCACCAGCCGCACCCGGTCTGGCCCCGCCAGCGGCTCGTTCATCCCAAATTTCTTGGCGCATTCTGGGCACACCGCGTCGATCCCCCCGGTTTCAATATCTTCGGGCATGCAGCCGTAATAACACAGGCTGCGCGGTACCATGGGCAGCAGGTCCACCAGGCTGCGCACCGCCGTGGTCTTGCCGGTGCCGCGCGGCCCAATCAGCAGCACCCCGCCCACGGCCGGGTTGACCAGCGAGATCAGCAAAGCCAGCTTCATCTCGCGCTGTCCGACCAGCGCCAGGAAGGGAAACGGCAGCGTTTCGACCAGGCCGGCGTCTTCCTCCTCCGTGATCGTCCAGCGATCGCGCCCGGTGACCCGGTCGATCAGCTCGCGCAGCGAACGGAAGGGAACATCCACGGGCTCGCCCTGAGCAGGCGCCGCCCCCGGGGTTGGCTCGGTTGGAATTTTCGGATCGGGATCGCTCATCTTTTAATCCATATCATCGCGCAGTTCGCCGTAATCGATCGACGGCAGCAGCTCGGGCATATCCTGCAGCACGTCCACAATGCCAAACATCAGGTCCGGCATCATCGGCGCCAGCGGCGCCGAGGCAGGCGGCCGGATCTTGGCCGGCGGCTCGGGCGGCTTCATGCGCGGCTGGTCGAAACTGTCGGAGATCTTGCGCAAGATGCGCGGGTTGTTGTCAAAATAGCCCGCATAGTGCCCGTGCACCGAATACACTTTGCGATCGCCGGCTACCCAGCCGATCCATTCACCCGAGCGGTTGAAGATATACGGAAAGATCAGGTAAGCATCCAGCTCACCGCGCGTGGTATAGAGAGGAATGATTCTTGCATTACTCGTGCTCATGATCTAATTATACACACCTCTCCCAAATTCATACCTCATTTACTCTTCACATCGCTGTAGGTCCAGTAGCGATTGACGAAGAAATTCCAGAACATCACAATGATCACCGCCACCGCCAGGGTGACGTTCTTGCCCAGGAAATCGAGCGAGAAGAACGGGATCTCGAACGGCAGGCTTTCAAAGAGGCGATACATCACCGGCTCCAGGAACTTCAACACCGGGATGCGGATGGCCAGGCCCATCACGCTCACCAGGAAGAATTCGCCCAACTGCCGCAGCAGCGGCTTGCTGCGCGAATCCGGGTAGGTCCAATAGCGATTCCAAAGAAAGTTGCTGATGATGGCGGCCACAAAAGAGACCGCCCCAGCCACCACCAGCGGAGCCCCGAAGAGCAGCACCAGCAGGTTCATCATGCCAAAGTCCACCACGGCGCCGATCACACCCACCACGGCGAAGCGCAAAAAACGGGTCCGTTCGAGAGGGTTGGTTAAGATCGAGGTCATTTCAAGCCGAGCTTCTTCCTGAAATAGGGGATGGTGGCCTGCAATCCCTCTTCCAGCGAATACCTGGGCTGCCAATCCAAGATCTCCCGGGCGCGGCTGATGTCGGGCCGGCGGCGCTGAGGGTCGCTTTCGCCGCGTGCCCCCGGCTTGAACACCACGCCGGCATTGTTGCCGGCCAGGCGGTTGATGGTTTCGGCAAATTCCAGGATGGTTGTTTCGACCGGGTTGCCGATATTGACCGGCAAATGCTCGTCCGAATACAGCAGGCGCACAATGCCATCGACCAGGTCATCCACGTAGCAAAAGCTGCGCGTCTGCGCGCCGTCGCCATACACCGTCAGCGGCTGGCCGAGCAAGGCCTGCTTGAGAAAGTTCGGCAGCGCCCGCCCGTCATCCAACTGCATGCGCGGCCCGTACGTATTAAAAATGCGCACGATGCGCGTATCAATGCCGTGATAACGGTGATAAGCCATGGTCAGAGCCTCGGCGAAACGCTTGGCCTCATCGTAGACCGAGCGAATGCCAATGGGATCCACGTGCCCCCAATAGGTCTCCTTCTGGGGATGCTCCAGCGGGTCGCCGTAGATTTCGCTGGTCGAGGCCAGCAAGAAACGCGCCTCGTGCGCCCGGGCCACGCCCAGCGTGTTGTGTGTGCCCAGCGCACCCGCCTTCATCGTCTGGATCGGCAGGTTCACGTAGCCCAGCGGCGAGCTGCTGTTCGGGCTGGCGGGCGAGGCAAAGTGCAGCACCGCCTCCACCTTGCCCGGCACAAACAAAAAATCGGACACATCATGGCGGATGAACAAGAAGCCCTCCCGCCCGGCCAGGTGAGCCAGGTTGGCCGGGTCGCCGGTGATAAAATTATCCATACCCACCACTTCGTGACCCTCGTTCAGCAGCCGCTCGCACAGGTGCGAACCGAGAAACCCAGCCGCGCCGGTGATCAATATCCTCATCACTTACCTCCAATCGAGGCGCGTGGTCTGCCCATCGCCCGTAATTTGCTGCGCCAACCCGCTCGCCATGTTCACCAGCCAAATGTTCTGCTGGTAGACCAGCGCAATCATGAAGGCGCCTTCATCTTCCAAAAGCTGCGGCGACCAGGACACCCGCTGCGGGTCCAGCCCGGTCGCGCCGTCTGGCGGGAACACCACCTGCCGGTTCGACCCGTCACGGTCCACCACCACCAACCGGTAGCGGCTGGTCTCGCTTTGGCCTGGGGTGATGGCCTGCAAGAAAGCCACCTGGAAGGCATTCTCCACCATCTCGCCGCGCTGCACCGCCTGCAGCGGCGAAGTCACCGGGTAAGCGAACATACCCACCTGCGAAACCAGGGTCACCGGCGCGCCGCCCTCCAGCGGGATCGCCGCCAGGTCGAATACCGGCGACACTTCCGGCGAGGGCGAATTCTCCGGGGCGGTATGCAGCACGGTGTAAAGCACCTTTCCATCCGGCCCCCAACCCACGCCCGGCGTCCAGGCCCAATCGCCGCCCGTTTGCAGCGGCAGCAGTTCCAACAAAGGCCTCGTTTCGCCATTCATCGAGTTGACCAGCCCAATGCTGTCTGGGCGAGAGTACACCAGGCTCTTGCCATCCGGCGCCCAGGCAAAGCTGGTTCCCCACCAGCCATACACGCCGCCGGCGTTCACTTCCGTCACCGGCCGCGGCTTGGAGAGAAAACCGTTGGCGCTGATGCCGATCATCGTCAGGTCGTTATTGGCCTGCCAGCCGGGGGCGGTTGCCCGCGGCTCCACCGTCGAAAAAGCCACCGTGGTCGAGTCCGCGCTCCAACCGGCGAAATGGATCACGTTCGCCACCTTGAATTCCACGATCTGGTCCGCACCTTCCGCCAGCCGGGCCGCCCACAGCGTATTGATCGTGCCTTCGACACCCGGGTTGCGGGTATACAGCAGCCACTTTCCGTCCGGAGAGACCATGAACACGCGCCCATCCAGGTCGCCGCTGGTGACCACCGCCCGCCGGTTGCCCGTGTTCTTCTCCATCATCCAGGCATTGCCCGCCGAGAGATACACCAGCCGCCCGGTAATCGGCAGCGATAAGAAAGGCGTCTGGCTGCCCACCATCACGATCTCCGGCGTGGCCTCTTGCAGCACAATCGTGCGCACCACGCTCTTGGACAGCTCCACGCCGTTCTCATACAGCGAACGATAGGTCACCTCGTTGAGACCGTTGGCGCCCGGTTGGCTCAAGCGCGTCTCCCCCTCCGGCAGGGCCTCGTTGCGCAAGGTCTGCCTCTCGAAGGGCACCACCACCTGCTCCACCTCGAACTTTTCCTCCACCCGGACCACATTGACCCGCGCCCCATCGCTCAAGACGGTGTACAGCGGCGGCTCCACCCGGTCCAGGCTGCCCAGGGCCAGGCCGGCCTTGGCAAGCGCCTCTTCCACCGTGCTGCCGGCCGGCATTTGCAATTGAAAACTGTGCCCGTCGGCAGTCACCTGCACGGACGCCAGGCTGGCGGTCACCTGCGGTGGGCTGCATCCCGCCCAGCTCAAGGCCAGCAGGAAGCAAAAAACATACAATGAGATTCTACGCAGAATAGTCATCCATCTAACCCAGTGTTATAATGCAGGCTGCCAGCCGTTCCCAGGCGGCCGGCCTTGAACGAACACAATACCATTCAACGGCACATTATAGCATGAGCGATAGCACCCCATCAGAAATCACCTACGATCTCGTCCAGGCGCTTGAAGCGCTGCTGTTTGCCGCGCCGGGCGCGGTTTCGCTGGCGCAGTTGACAGCCACCCTGGATGTGCCCGAGGAAGACATCGTCAAAGGACTGGGCCTGCTGGACGAACTGCTGCAAACGCGCGGCCTGCGCCTGCAGTCCCACAACCAGCGCTTCCAACTGACCACCGCCCCCGAACTGGCCCCGCTCATCGAGCGTTTCATCGGCCTGGAGGCCGCCAGCCGTCTCAGCCGGGCCGCCCTCGAAGCGCTGGCCATCATCGCCTACCAGCAGCCCACCACCCGCCCCGAGATCGACAACATCCGCGGCGTCAACAGCGACGGCGTGCTCAAGAGCCTGCTCAGCAAAGGCCTGATCCAAGAAGGCGGCCGGGCCGACCGCCCGGGGCGTCCCATCCTGTACGAGACCACCGCCGATTTCCTGGGTCATTTTGGCCTGGCGTCGCTGCGCGACCTGCCCTCCATGGATGACCTGGTGGCCGAGTCTCCCAAGAGAGAAGAACCCTCCCCCGATCTGCTCAAAACCTAGGGCCTGCCTTACGGCAGCCGCAGCCAACGCAGCGGAATCCCCACCGGCGCGCCGGCGTTCACCTCTTGCTGGCTGCCCGCCAAGAGCACCTTTTGCCCCTTCCCATCCCAGCCAATGCGGCACAGTTCGGCGCGCTCGCTGGCCAGGTCCAGGCGCATGTACGCCACGCTCAACCCGTCCGGCGAGACCACCGGCCCGAACTCGAAGAAACGGTACGGGATCCACTGGTCCAACAGCTCGCGCTGGCTGCCGTCCAGCAAGGCCGCGTACAGGCTGCCCGTGCGCCCCGTCTCGTCGGCGACCACGATCAGCGAGTGGGTCCAATCCGGCGAGATGCCCGCGGCGTATTCCCCGCTGGAACGCTCGCCGCTCTGGGTGGCCTCGGCCAGCTTCTTGGTATAAGAACCGTCGAACACCGCGATCCAGGAAGAAAGCGTGTCCGGCTGGGCCTCGTAGAGCGTGAAAGCCAGCGCCTCGTTATCCGGCGCAAAGCTGATCACCCGGCTGAGCGGCTGCCCCGGCGTGCTCGACTCGAGATCGGCCACGATCGGGTAGCTCTGCGCCGCCTGGGTGTCGAAAGCCCGGTAACTGTAGCGCAGCTTCTCCTGCCCAACCCAATGGTTGAACAACAGCCAGCGCCCATCCTCCGACCAGGCCGGGTAGACCAGCAAACTGGAACCTTCATCCTCCAGCACCGCCTGGGCCTTGCCCTGGGTCAGGTCGATCACCCACAAGCGCTCCAGGCCCCCCTCCTGCAGGCGGTCTTGCAGCACCACCGCCACCTTGGCGCCGTCCGGCGAGGTCATGAACTGGCGAATGCGCCGCCCCGGCACGCCGGCGATGCGCTGCGCCGTGCCCGGCGCCAGGTTCGGCAGGGTATAGATCTCGAGCGTATCGCCCTGGCTGGCAGAGTCGTAGCCCCGCACCAGGATCTGCCCGCCCACGCCGATAAAAGCCGCCAGGGAAAGCGCCTGCGGGTCGTAGGGCAGCACCAGGGTGGCCTGTTCCCCGCTGTACAGATCATAGACCTGCAAAGTGGCCGATTCCCCAATCAACTCCACGTACAGCGCCCGGCGCCCATCGGCCGAAAAATCGTAGAAAGCGCGCCGCTGCCCGCTGGACCAATCCTGCGGCCATTCGCCCAGGCGCACGCCCTGCGAACTGCCATCCACCGGCACGGCCCACACCGAGAGGGCGTCGCCTTCTGGGCGCGCCGCCAGCGCAAAGCGCCCGTCCGCTGAATACCAGGCATTGACCGGCGCCAGGTACAACTCCGAAGCCACCCCCAGCGCCACCGGCTGCCCGCCGTCCGGCGGTACCGACCACAGGCGTTCGTCCAGGCCGATCATCAGCAGGCGCCCGTTGCCCGGCAGGGACGGGGTGGGCGTAGCAATCATGGCCGTCTCCAGCGGCAGCACCGGCAGCGCCTGCCCGCCCCCCGGGGCCGGCGTAGCAACTGCGCCGCCCTCGCCCTGCGGCGCGGGCAGATCGCCTACCGACACCGTCACCTGCCCGGTGGGCATGCCCAGCAGCTCGGGAATATCGGCCAGGCCTGGCAGATCCGGCAGCCCCGAAAGATCGGGCAGATCGCCGTTGTTCGAGAGCATATTGCAAGCCAGCGCCAGCAGCAGCAGTGCGCCGCCCAGCAGCAGCAAACGTAAGATCGCAGAGAGGAAAGATTTCATGGCAGCACCCTATCCTTTCGATAATGATATCATCTTTTCTCTGCGCGCCCAATTTCATCCCACCGAGAGCTCCTGTCATTGCGAAACCGGCAGCCTGCCCAGAGCGCAGCGAAGGGTTCTGCGCCGGTTGAAGCAATCTCATCCTTTTGTGACCTGGGAGCACTTCCAATGGATCGGCCTATTTACCAGGCAACGCTTCATCCCGGCGGTAGATACGCACCCCATCCTGTTGATAGATCAGCGAATAGCCAGGTAAAGCAGCACTCTTTTCTGTGGGGAGAAAATACTGATCCAAGAATCCTGGAAAAAGACCCAGGTAGACATACGAGATATTCTTGGCTCGAACAAACGAATCCAAGGCGTGTGGGTCGGCTGCATCTTGAAGGTATTCACCCTGGCGACCGCTCATCGCCTCGATCCATCCGCCCCCATCGCAGGCCACAACGGCCTGCCGGGCTGCCCCCCAGTAATTTGAATTGATCAGGAAATTGGCCTGGGGTGGTGTGTTCTCTTCGATCCATTGCGCAGCTTGGTGATCAGCAATCGTATATAAATTGGTAGCTGGATTAATGATCCCGATCTGAGTGAGGCTGCCAGCCAGCGCCAATCCCAGTAGAGCGAGCCAGGCGGATGAAAAGAGCGAGATGCTGCCGGCAGTTGATTTGGCCGGGCGGCGATCTTTGCGCCAAGGGGTAAACAACTCCTGGAAGAGCAATCCCGCAAACACAGCCAGCGGTAATGAAAGCAGCAGCAGAAGGTTGGCATAACTGGCAACGGCCTGGCCTAGAAATGGCGCTTGCAGAGCAATCAGCAGGGTTTGCATACCAATCCACCCGATGAGCAGGTACATTGCCGGGCGGTATTTCCAGCCTGCCAATAACAGCCCAATCAGCCCGGCGCACGCCAACCACAAGCCTCCCCCCTGCAGGCTGATGTGCATGATTTGGCTATAGTTCAACTCTTGCACATTCTGCCGGCTTTGTTCAATGATGGCTTGCAGCGCACCGTTGGGTAAAAGCGCCAGGAAACGCCAGCCGATGAGCAGAAAAATCAACAGGGCTGCTCCGCCCAGCAGCCATACCCGGCGGTTGAACCGCATCTGTTGAAGAGCCTGGCGCAGCCTGGGTAAGCTAAGCGATTGATTTTGCCATGCTTGAGAGCCCAGCCACACCACCAGAAAAGTTCCATAGAATGAAAGCATGCCGTAATGCGATAGGAATAACCCGGCCAATAAATAGGCGGCCAAAGCGTAGCTGGACATTTTACGCTGGTCGATGGCGTGTAGAGCGGCAGCTAGCGCGGCAGGAAGCAAAGCCATACCTTGCATCAGCGGGTATCGCCCCCAATTCATCAGATAGACAGGGAAACGGGCGAAAAACCATAAAGCCATAACGCTGGCCAGCGCGGCAAAGGAAGCCGAAGGGATCTTGAGTGCTAAAAAAATGCGGTGAGCCAGGGTATACAGCGTCAACCCGCCCAATAAAATAAACGCTTGTCCAACGATCAGCATTAATTCAGCCGTGGGTATATCCCAAAAGGCCTGCAGGAATACTATGACAGCGTGAAATCCAACATGGTACAGTTCGCCAGATTCCAGCCCGCTGTTTTGGCTGATCTGTTGGATCGTGTGAGCGTGGGTCAGCCCATCGATCCACTGCGGGGCGTAAATATCCTGGATCTGGAGAATGCTGATGAGCAAAGCCAGCAAGAACAAGCCGGCCATGGTCAATCCAACCTGCCGCTGTTCCACCGCCTCTGGATTAGCTGCTGGTAGTGATACCTGGCGGACAGGTTGGCGCGGCTGCCTCCGGTTCGCCAGTTTTCGACGCCACTGAAGCAGGCTCTTACCAAGCGCCAGTAACAGCAAGCCAATCCCAATCCCTCGCAAGATGGACGGCGGCAGACGCAGGCCCAGGGGAGCGCAAACTGCAAAGAGCAGCGGGGGCAGGCTGAGTCCGCAGGCGGCAGCCAGGGCAATGCGCTCAATCGCATCGCCAGGCCAACGAATCGAGAACAATGCCAGCAGGCTTCCCCCCAGCAGGATGAACGCCAGGAAGATTACCAATATTTCACCCAGGCGCGTGCCAGATGCGAGCAGATCCATCAATAAGTCGAAAACATTAAGCGCCGAATAGGTGCGAAAAGCCAGGTCTTTTGCGGTGGGCCGCCCATCCACATACAGAGCGCCGTCGAAGAGCGAATCGGAGCGACTGGTCAACGCGAAAATCTGATTTGGCGGAGCGTCGGTTTCAAGGAGTATGAACAACTCCCGCTGGCGAGAAAATTGGGGCTGAAAAGAGAAAGTGGCCCCTGAAACAGCCTGGATAGCGCTCAGCGGCAGGCTGGCCACAGCCAGGTCGGTGCTGCTGTTGGGAGCCTGGCGCAAATGTAAAGTGATGCGGGCGTCCAGGTTCTCAGCTCCTGGCGCCAGGCGGAAGAAAAGCTGGACGGCCGCCAGATGATCTTGAGCAGCGGTGAAAGTTTGGCCCAGGGAATGGCCAAAATCCAAGGCGCCGTCCATCTGCTCGGCCTTTTCCTGGCGCGCCGACAGATCGGGGTGGCGCGCATTCCACGCCACGCTAATAGCCAGGGATGCCAGGAGCAGGGCCAACCCAACCCGAATCAAGTTGGCCCTGAACTGCGGGTGAGAACCTGGTTTAGACGCCCGCGCAGGCATGGACTGACCGGCTACCGTTTGATCAAGGGTAGAAAGACCAGATGGGGAGGAGACCAGAGGCCGAAAAAGAAAGACGATATGCCTGCTGCGTGGGTAAAATCGCCCCCAACATATACATCTCCGCCCACGGCAGAAACTGCATAAACCTCATCCGAAGTACCTGAGCCAAGACGTGACCATGTGCTGCCATCCCAGCGAGCAATTTTTTTGGCTGGCGCGCCGCCGGCGGCAATAAAGTCACCGCCCACATAGACATCACTGTCGTTGATGGCTATAGCATAGACATCGTCCTCTACTCCATCACCCAGGGAATGCCAGGCGCTGCCATCCCAGCGGGCAATATAGTCGGCAGGCGCTCCGCCGGCGGTTGTAAAAGCGCCTCCGACGTACACATCACTACCGCTTACGGCTATCGCAAAGACGCTGCCACCTACTCCATCACCCAGGGAATGCCAGGCGCTGCCATCCCAGCGGGCAATATAGTTGGCGGGCGCTCCGCCGGCGGTCGTAAAGCGGCCGCCCACATACACATCACTGCCGCTGACGGCTATGGCAGTGACGGTACTACCAACCCCATCGCCGAGGGGATGCCAGACGCTGCCGTCCCAGCGGGCAATATTGTTGGCCGGCGCGCCGCCTGCAGTCGTAAACCATCCGCCCACGTAGACATCACTGCCGCTGACGGCTATGGCGTAGGCGGAACCACCAACCCCGTTGCCGAGGGGATGCCAGGCGCTGCCGTCCCAGCGGGCAATGTGGTTGGCAGGCGCACCGCCGGCGAAAGCAAAGTGGCCGCCTACATACACATCACTGCCGCTTACGGCTATAGAGCTGACGGAGCTATCTACCGAGCTGGATTGTGGCATAGCATACCACCTGCCGCCATCCCAGCAGGCAATGGAGTTGGCGGGCGCGCCGCCGGCGGTCGTAAAGTAGCCTCCGGCGTAGACCTCACTGCCGCTGACGGCTATGGCAATGACGGAGCCATTTACCCCATCGTCGAGGGGCTGCCAGGCGCTACCATCCCAGCGGGCAATTCCGTTGGCGGGCGCGCCGCCGGCGGTCGTAAAGTAGCCTCCGGCGTAGACCTCACTGCCGCTGACGGCTATGGCGTAGACGGAGTCATTTACCCCATTGCCGAGGGGATGCCAGGCGCTGCCGTCCCAGCGGGCAATGGAGTTGGAGGAGGCGCCGCCGGCGGTCGTAAAGTAGCCTCCGGCGTAGACCTCACTGCCGCTGGCGGCTATGACGTAGACGGAACCACCAACCCCATCGCCGAGGGGATGCCAGGCGCTGCCGTCCCAGCGGGCAATGTTATTGGCAGGCGCACCGCCGGCGGTCATAAAGATACCGCCGGCGTAGACATCACTGCCGCTGACGGCTATGGCGTTGACCCCGCCATCTACCCCCGCAATCTGCCCAAACTCATCACTCCAATAAGCATCTTCCGGGTACAGCGAAAGCGGACGCAAGCCCAGGTCAGGGTCTGCCGCCAATCCCGGGCCGGACAGCCGCGCCGCCTGCTCCGCCGCTTTGCCCGTATCCGGCAGAGCAATGATGATTACAACCAGGATGATCAGTAAAATAACCAGGTTTTCTAAAGCTTTCTTATGCATCGTTTTCCTCCTCTTTATGTTCATGTAAGTTGCTGAGATGCAGTTCTGGCAATCTCGAACCAAGCGGATGCTTGCGGGCCGATGGGTCCGCAAGTTGCGCCCAGGCCAAGGGAAAAGGCTGAGAAGCTGTTGAAGCGCCCGGCGGCACTGGCAAAAATTGACTTTTCAAGGGTTTCCCCCTTGATACAGAATCTTTAGATTACTTTTAACAGTATAGAACGATTAAGGGGAGTGTGTCAAGAAAAATCGCAAGGGCGATATAACAAGCACATCGAAACCAGGTATGCTCAATATAATAGTACGCTAAGCATTATCCTCTCCTCCATGCGCCGCGCCCCCTTTTAAGATATAATACCCTCGTATGGAAGAACGCTTACAAAAGATCATGGCCCAGGCTGGACTGGGTTCGCGCCGCGCCTGCGAAGAGATTATCTCTGGCGGGCGGGTGCGCGTCAATGGGCAGGTCGTCCAACTGGGCGACAAAGCCGACCCGCGCCGCGATGAGATTCGCGTGGATGGCGCGGTCTTGCCGCGCAGCGAAGCGCCCGTCTACATCGCCCTGTACAAACCGCGCGGCGTGGTCACCTCCGCCGATGACGAATTCAGCCGCAGGACCGTGCTCGACCTGGTTCCCACGGATGTTCGCCTTTACCCAGTCGGGCGGCTGGACATCGACAGCGAGGGGCTGGTGCTGCTCACCAACGATGGCGAGCTGGCCAACTCACTGACCCATCCCAGGTTCGGCCACGATAAAGAATACCGCATCCTGGTCTCCCAACGCCCCGACGAAGCGCAGTTGGAGGCCTTTCGCCACGGTGTGGTCATGTCCGACGGCTACCGCACCGCGCCCGTCCAGGTGCGCATCGACGCGCCGATGGGCAAGGGCGCCTGGTTGAGCCTGGTGCTGCGCGAAGGGCGCAAGCGCCAGATCCGCGAGACCTGCTCCCAGGTGGGGCTGCACGTGGTGCGGCTGGTGCGCCTGCGCATCGGCACCCTGGAATTGGGCGGGCTGAAACCCGGCGAATGGCGCCGCCTGGCCCCCGGGGAGGTGCGGGCGCTCAAGAACCCGCCGCCCAAGCCGGCTGGTCGCAAACCCAGGTCCCCGCGCGACGAACAGCGCACCACCCGCCCTGGAACGCGCCGCACCGAGGGCAGCGCACCCCGCCGCCCGGCGCAGCGCCCGCCCAGGTCTCGCCCGCCGGTGGCTCCAGGCAAAAAGAGAGAGCGGGCTTCGGCGCCCGTGCGCAAACCGCGCGCCAGGTAGGCTGCCGCCGCGCCTCAGAAGATCGTTCGTCTGCATCATTTTCGGTGAGAAAGACAAAATCATCGTCACATCGGAGAATAAAGAAGCATGATGGAAAATCCAACCAATCAACCGCCGGGTGAACCAAAGGCCTGGCTGGACCGCCCGGTCGTGAGCATGCCGCGCCTGAGCTGGGAGGTGATCATCTTCAGCCTGTTGATCATCGCCGCCTTCGCCACGCGCTTCTACGACCTGGAAGCGCGCGTCATGAGCCACGACGAAACCTCGCATGTCTATTTCTCCTGGCTGCTGTACCGCGGCCAGGGTTACGCCCACGACCCGGTCACCCACGGGCCGTTCCAGTTCCACGTGGTGGCGCTATCTTATTTCCTGTTCGGCGACAACGACCTCACCGCCCGCATCCCCGCCGTTCTGTTCAACATCGCCACCATCGCCTTCATCTGGAATTTTCGCCGCTACCTGGGACGAGCCGGGGCGCTGGTCGGCGGCTTGATGCTGCTGATCTCGCCCTACATCCTGTATTATGGACGCTACGTGCGCAACGAGGCCTTCGTCGGCTTCTTCGGCCTGCTCACCATCTGGGCCATCTTGCGCTATCTCGACAACGGCTCGCCGCGCTATTTGTACTGGCTGACCGCCGCCACCGTGCTGCACATCACCACCAAAGAGACGGCTTACATCTACACTGCCCAGGCCCTGCTCTTCCTGGCGATCTACCTGGTCTACCGCCTCACCCGGGCCGAATGGAAAGACGACACCCGGCGAGACGCCTTCGTGGTGGCGCTCATCCTGGCCCTGCTGCTGCTGACGGCCACCTTTGCCAGCAGCCAGTTCATCCAGCCGGAGGTGATCACACCCGACGGCCCCAGCGCGCCTCTACCACCGGTCGAATTTACCTTCCCTGCCTGGCTGCGCAACGTGCTGCTCGGCCTGAGCGTGCTCACCCTGGGCGGGGCTGGTTATTTCTTATTCACCGACTTCGGCTTGCCGCGCCTGCGCCAGGAACGCTCCTTCTCCCTGCTGATGCTGCTGGGCACGCTCATCCTGCCGCAGCTCACCCCCATGGCGGTGAACTTCGTCGGCTGGAAGATCCCGGTGAATGCCTCCGAGGTATCTGCCCTGGGTATGACCCAGATCGTCCAAATCGCCGCCTTCCTGGTGCCCATCGCCATCATTTCGGTTGCCCTGGGCTTGTGGTGGAACAGCCGCGAATGGCTGATCAATGCCGGCATCTTCTACGGCATCTTCACCGTGCTCTACACCACCCTGTTCACCAACGGCGCCGGTTTCTTCACCGGGCTGCTTGGCTCGCTGGGTTACTGGCTGGCGCAGCAGGGGGTCGAACGGGGCAGCCAACCCTTGTACTATTACGCTCTGCTGCAGGTGCCCTTCTATGAGTTCCTGCCTGCCCTGGCGGGGCTGTTCGCCCTGGGCCTGGGCGTGGTGTGCTCGTTCCGGGGCAGTGGCAAAGCCCGCCTGGCAGAGGCAGAAGCAGCAGAAGTGGCCGAAGAAAAAGCGCCCACATTCTGGCTGCTGGCCTTCTGGAGCCTCACCAGCCTGGCCGCCTACACCATCGCCGGCGAGCGCATGCCCTGGCTGACCTTCCACATCACCCTGCCGCTGATCTTGCTCTCGGCCTGGGGCATCGGCTGGCTGATCGACCACATCGATTGGCAAGCCTTCCACGCCCGCCGCGGCTGGATCACGCTGCTGCTGGTGATCGTGCTGATGCTCAGCCTGTCTGCTGCCATCGGCTCGCTGCTCAGCCCCAACCCGCCCTTTGCCGGCAAGTCTCTCGACCAGCTCAGCGAGACCAGCACCTTCCTGGTGTCGGCCCTGACTGCCATTGGGCTCAGCATTTTCCTGGGCTTGCGCATCAAAGACTGGCGTCCCGGGCAAGCCGCCGGCATCTTCTTGCTGGTATTCTTCGCTTTCCTGGCCCTTCTCACCACGCGCAGCGCCTTCCTGGCATCGTATATCAACTACGATAACGCCACCGAGTTCCTGGTGTATGCCCACAGCGGGCCGGGCGTCAAGCAAGCCCTGGCACAGATCGAAGATATTTCCCGCCGCACCACCGGCACGCTGGAGATCGCCGTGGCTTACGACAACGACACCACCTACCCTTACTGGTGGTACCTGCGCAACTACAGCCAGCAGCGCTTTTACGGCGGCAATCCCACCCGCGACCTGCGCGATGCGCCGCTCATCCTGGTGGGCGATAACAACTATGGCAAGCTCGAGCCCATCGTCGGCCAGGCCTACTACCAGTTCGATTACATCCGCATCTGGTGGCCCAACCAGGATTATTATGGCCTCACCTGGCAGCGCATCTGGGACGCCGTGCGCAGCCCAGAGATGCGCCACGCCCTGTACCGCATCTGGATGTATCGCGATTACAGTGAATATGGCCGCCTGACCAACAAAGACATGAGCCTGTCGAACTGGTCGCCTGCCGGCCGCATGCGCCTGTACGTGCGCAAAGATATCGCCTCCACGCTGTGGGATTACGGCTCGGCGCCGGCAGCCGGAGAGATCGTGGCCGACCCCTACGAAGGCAAGCAGATCGAGCTGCCCGCCGACCAGGTGATCGGCGGCCCCGGCAGCCAGGTCGTGTCCATGCAGCGGCCGCGCGGCATCGCCGTGGCGCCGGACGGCTCCCTGTACGTCAGCGACACGGGCAGCCATCGCATTTTGCACATCGACACCGATGGTGTTGTGCTGCACACCTGGGGTTCCTTTGCCGACATCGCCAAGGGAGCCGCCCCCGGCGGCACCTTCTACGAGCCCTGGGGCCTGGCGGTCGATCCATACGGCGCCGTGTACGTGGCCGACACCTGGAATCACCGCATCCAAAAGTTCACCGCCGATGGGCAGTTCCTGACCATGTGGGGGTACTTTGGGCAGGCCGAAACGCCGACCGGCTTTTGGGGGCCGCGCAGCGTGGCAGTGGATGCCACCGGCCTGGTGTATGTCACCGATACCGGCAACAAGCGCGTGGTGATCTTCGATGGCGACGGCAATTTCGTCAAAGAGTTCGGCACGGTTGGCTTCCAACCCGGCGAATTCGATGAGCCGGTTGGCCTGGCGGTCGCCCCCAACGGCACCGTCTACGTGGCCGACACCTGGAACCAACGCCTGCAAGCCATGCAGATCGACGCCAGCGGCCAGTACACGCCCAGCTATGTTTGGGATGTGGTTGCCTGGTACGGCCAATCGCTGGAGAACAAGCCCTACCTGGCGATCGGATCGCAGGGGAACCTCTTCGCTGCCGACCCGGAGGGCTATCGCATCCTGGAGTTCCAACCCAATGGCGATTTTGTGCGCTACTGGGGCAGTTTTGGCGCCGGCCCAGATGGTCTCAACCTGCCGACGGGCATTGCCGCCGACCCAGACGGTGGTCTTTGGGTAGTAGACAGCGGAAACAACCGCATCGTCCATTTCACACTGCCCTAGGAAAAACTCGAAGGAGTTCACAGGGAATGAAACTGCACGAGTACCAATCCAAAAGCATTTTTGCCCGCTACGGCATCCCCGTTCCAAAAGGACGGGTGGCAACGACCGCCGCCGAAGCCAGGGTCATCGCCGAGGAGCTGGGTGGGCGCGTGGTGATCAAAGCGCAGGTACTGGTAGGCGGGCGTGGCAAAGCGGGCGGCATCCGGGTGGTCAAGAATCTTCACGAAGGCGAAGAAGCGGCCACGCAGATCCTGTCGATGGAGATCAAGGGCCTGCCGGTGCGCAGGGTGCTGGTCGAGCAGGCCGCCGGGATCGAAAAAGAGATCTACCTGGCGATCACCAACGATCGCGCCGCCCACAAACCCGTGATGATGGCCTCTGCCGCCGGCGGCATTGATATCGAAGAAGTGGCCCGCGCCACCCCAGAAAAGATCATTCGGGTTCACATCGACCCCCTGCTGGGGCTGAAGGATTACCAGGCACGCGATATAGCCGCCAGCATCGACCTGCCCCGCGATCTGTGGCGCACCTTCGTTCAGGTGGCTGCCGGCCTGTGGTGCGCTTACACCGATTCCGACGCCACCCTGGCCGAGATCAACCCCCTGGTGATCGACACCGAAAATCACCTGCTGGCCGTAGATGGGAAAATGGTCATCGATGATAACGCCTTGTTCCGCCATCCCGATCTGACCGAGATCCGCGACCTGGATACCGAAGTGTCTTCCGAGATCGAAGCGCGCAAATATGGCCTGACCTTCATCAAGCTGGATGGCAATATCGGCTGCATGGTCAACGGCGCCGGCCTGGCCATGACCACCATGGATGTCATCAAGCTGTTTGGCGGAGAGCCGGCCAACTTTCTGGATATCGGCGGCGGGGCAGGCGCGGAGAAAGTCGCCGCCGCCCTGCGCATCATCCTGGCCGATTCCAATGTTCAGGTCATCCTCTTCAATATCTTCGGCGGCATCACCCGCTGCGACGAAGTGGCCCGCGGCATCTTATCTGCCCTCAAAGAGCTGAACCCCAAGATCCCCATGGTGGCCCGCCTGGTGGGCACCAATGCCGCCGAAGGCCGCCAGATACTGGCGGAAGCCAACATGATCACTGCCGAAACGTTGGCAGACGCGGCCCGCAAAGCCATTGCGGCCATCAACCCGGGCGCCATCCAGGCCGGTTGGCAGGAGGCGTAAAGATGAGCATCTTGATCGGTAAGCGTACCCGCTTGTTAGGACAAGGCATCACCGGCAGCGAAGGAAAATTCCACGCCGAACAAATGGTTCGCTACGGCACCCGCCTGGTGGCCGGCGTGACGCCCGGCAAAGGCGGAGATTGGGTGCTGGGCAGCGTGCCCGTCTTCGACTCGGTGAAGCTCGCCCTGGAGACCACCGCAGCCAACACCAGCGTGATCTTCGTCCCGGCCCGTTTCGCAGCCGACGCCATCTACGAAGCCGCCGACGCCGGCATCAAATTGATCGTCTGCATCACGGAAGGCATTCCCGTCCAAGATATGATGCGCGTGCGCCAATACCTGGACCAGAAGGGCGCCCGCCTGGTTGGACCCAACTGCCCCGGCCTGCTGACCCCTGGCGAATGCAAGGTGGGCATCATCCCGGGCGACATCGCCATCCCCGGCACAATCGGCGTGATCTCGCGCTCGGGCACGCTCACCTACGAAGTGCTGTACGCCCTCAAACAGGCCGGCCTGGGGGTGAGCACCTGCGTGGGCATCGGCGGAGACCCGATCAATGGTACCAGCTTTATCGATGTTCTCAGCATGTTCGAAGCCGACCCCCTGACCGAAAAGGTGGTCATGATCGGCGAGATCGGCGGCTCGGATGAAGAACGGGCAGCCGAACATATCCAAAAATTCATGACCAAACCTGTGGTTGGCTTCATCGCCGGGCAAACCGCCCCTGCCGGCAAGCGCATGGGTCACGCCGGCGCCATCGTGGAAGGCGGCTCGGGATTGGCCATCGACAAGATCAAGGCTCTGCAAGCCGTTGGCGTGCGCATCGCCGCCCACCCGGAACAGATCCCTGACCTGATCGCCTCGTAACGCCGCAACATCTTGCGGCTCACACCATTCCGTGGCTACTCGTAAGGTAATTTCTGCTAGAAATGTCATTGCGACACCGGCGGCCTGCCCAGAGCACAGCGAAGGGCTCTTTGCCGGGGGAAGCAATCTCCTCCACAAGGCAGGGGCATGTGTCATTCTCTCAAAAAGTGATACTGGCATCATGTATGGATCTCACAACATTTTCTGGCTCGCAACATTCAGTGACTCGCAACATTCAATGACTCGCAATTCATTCTGGCTGGCAGCATCTTATAGATCGAAGGATATCCCCCCATATGACAGACAATAACCTCCCCTCCACCCCTATCTTACCGGAAGCCCACCTGGCCGACCTGCCGGAAAAACTGCGCCAGGGCGTCGCCCAGGCCGGTTGGTCAGAGCTGATGCCCGTCCAGGCCAAGGCCATCCCCTATCTTTTCGCCCGCCAGGATATGATGATCCAGTCTCGCACCGGCAGCGGCAAGACCGGCGCTTACCTGCTGCCCATCCTCGAGATGGTCAATTCCCGCCAGTCCAATACCCAGGCCCTGGTGCTGGTTCCCACCCGCGAGTTGGCTCTGCAGGTGGCCGGCGAGGCCGCCATCTTGGGCCGCGATTCTGGCGTGCGCAGCATTGCCGTCTATGGCGGAGTGGGCTACGGCGAACAGCTCAATGCCTTCAAGGCCGGCGCGCACCTGGTCATCGGCACGCCCGGGCGCATCCTCGACCACCTGGAACGCCGCTCGCTCAACCTGGATCACCTGCACATGATGATTTTCGATGAGGCCGACCGCATGCTTTCGATGGGCTTCTATCCCGATATGGTGCGCGTGCAGGCTTATATCGACCGCGAGCATCGCCCCAGCACCTTCATGTTCTCGGCCACCTTCCCCACCCAGGTGCTCAACCTGGCCCAGCGCTTCATGCACCAGCCCGGCTTTATCAACCTCAGCTCCGACCACATCCACGTCGCCGAAACCGAGCACGTCTTCTACCAGATCCCCGGCATAGACAAAGACCGCAGCCTGGTGCGCATCATTGAGGTCGAGAACCCCATTTCAGCGCTCATCTTTTGCAATACTAAAACCCATGTGGAATACGTGGCCACCGTTCTGCAGCGCTTCGGCTACGACGCCGACCAGATCACTTCGGATCTCTCCCAGGCCGCCCGCGAGCAGGTGATGGTCCGCATCCGCCAGGAGAAACTGCGCTTCCTGGTGGCCACCGATGTGGCCGCTCGCGGCATCGATCTGCCAGAGCTGTCGCACGTCATCCAATACGAGCCGCCCGAAGATCCCGAAGCCTACATCCACCGCGCCGGGCGCACCGGGCGGGCCGGCGGCAGCGGCACTGCCATCACCCTGGTCAACGGCAGCGAGCGCCTGGAGCTGGACCGCATCGCCAAGCGCTACAGCATCCCCATTGAAGAGCGCCCCCTGCCATCCGATGAAGACGTGCAGCACGTGGTCGCCGAGCGCAGCATTGCTCTGCTCGAATCCCACCTGCGCACCCGCGACCGCCTAAAAACCGAGCGCATGCAGCGTTTCGTGCCGCTGGCTGCCACCCTGGGCGAATCACCCGAGGGCAGCGGCCTGTTGGCCATGCTGCTAGACGATTTCTACCAGGAAGGCTTTCATGCCATGCCGGCTGTCGTGGAAACCGCCGCCTCTCCTGCGCGCAGCAGCCGGCCGCCTTCCCAGCGCTCGCGCCGCAGGCGATCGCGTTAAGAAACCGGCCCTTATGGGAAACATGGATATTTTATTCTATTCTATGGAGCTCGCAGCACCGTCATGCGGATGATCACAAAATTCGCCTTGGCGTTATACTGCAGCGAGATCGTCACGCGATCGCCATTTTCCTTCTGCCGCAGCATGGTTCCCATCGAAGCCGTGGCGCTGTCGGGATTGCGGGTCGCTACCCAGCCCGCCGCTTCTAACTTTTCAGCCAGGCTTTTCATGTGGACTTCGATATCGCCATCCACCGTGTAAGCGATGTTGGTGCCGTCTTTCGAGATTTCGAGTTTGTAGGCGCCATCCAGGATGGGTACATCCTCGGGCTGCGCATCTATTGCCGGTGTGGTTTCGCCTGCGGAGGCGGGTTCGGTAGGGGTCTCGGCTTCCGGTTGCGTCGCGCCGCCTTCTGAGACCGGCGTAGCAGACGGCTGCTGCCGGGTAGGAGCCGGGGTGATGGTCGGCGGCATGGGAGTAGCTCCCTTTTGAGGTACGCAGGCCGATAGCCACAATGTGAACAACAGAAGGGCTGCTGCCAGGCATGACAGTGTTTTCTTCTTCATTTTCTCCTCCAAATCCAACGCATTTTCAGGCAATCATACAGATTGTGGCCCGGTTATACCACATAATACCAATAGAGGCGCAGGGAATCCCTGCGCCTCTATTGGTCAATTGTTCGTTTAGATTAGGCTTGCATCCGGTCTTGGATGTACTTGACCGCTTCTCCCACAGTCTTGATGTTCTGGGCATCTTCGTCGGAGATCTCGCTTTCGAACTTATCTTCAAAAGCCATGATCAATTCGACCAGGTCAAGCGAGTCGGCTCCCAGGTCTTCGCGGAAGCGCGCTTCGGGTAAAACCTTGGCCTCATCAACACCCAGCAGATCAACGATGATCGCCTTGATTCCTTCTAAAACATTATCCATTAGAAATAACCTCCTTGTTGGTTGAATAACCCAGTTTGGGGCAATTGTAATCTTGACGCGCAATCTGTCAAGTACCATTTTGATTGACAGTGCTATAACGGGCTGGTAAGATTACCTCATCTCACAGGAACACTAACCCATGGCAAAAGTTACGCACGACATCAGTTCAAGGAAAACAGACCACATCCGCATCAACCTCGAAAAGGATGTGCGCTCAGGGTTGACGACCGGCCTGGAAAGGTACCGTTTCATCCACCGCGCCCTGCCCGAGCTGGACCTGGAGCAGGTCAGCCTGCAGACAAACCTGTTTGGCAAAACCCTGGCCGCACCCCTCTTGATCTCTTCGATCACCGGCGGGGCAGAACAGGCCACCCTGATCAATGCTCGCCTGGCGCAGGCCGCCCAGCAGGCAGGGATCGCCATGGGGGTTGGCTCGCAGCGCGCCGCCCTCGAGCAGCCCGAGCTGGCTGCTTCGTTCCAGGTGCGCCGTTATGCACCGGGTATCCTGCTGTTTGCCAACCTGGGCGCGGTGCAGCTCAACTATGGGTACACCGTCGACCACTGCCGGCGGGCGGTAGAAATGATCGAGGCGGACGCACTCATCCTGCACCTCAACCCCCTGCAAGAGGCCATCCAACCGGAAGGCGAGGTGAACTTTGCCCACCTGGCCCGCCAGATCGAGCAAGTTTGCCGCTCGTTAGCAGTGCCCGTCATCGCCAAAGAAGTGGGCTGGGGATTTTCTCAAGATGATGTGCGCCTGCTGGCCAACTGCGGCGTCTCCGCCATCGATGTAGCCGGCGCCGGCGGCACTTCCTGGTCTCAGGTAGAAATGCACCGCGCCCGGAGCGAAAGGCTCGCGCGCCTGGCGAGCGCCTTCATCGATTGGGGCATCCCCACCGCCGAGGCCATCCAGAACGTGCGCACCGCGGCTCCGGGCATGCCCATCCTGGCTTCCGGCGGGCTGCGCTCGGGCGTGGAAGTGGCCAAGTGCCTGGCGCTAGGCGCCTCGTTGGCAGGCCTGGCCGGGCCATTCCTGAAAGCCGCTGTGCAGAGCACGGATGAAGTCTCACAGACCATCGCAGACATGTGCCGCGAGACCCAGATCTGCATGTTTGCCTGCGGCGCCGGCAGCCTGGCCGAGCTGCGCCAGGATAAGCTCATCTCAATTGGTTAAGCCGGGCAGGCAGCTTCTCGGCGATCACAAAGGAACCACGCCATGTCTCTCCAACAACTCTTGGCAGAATACCTGCCGGCGATCGAAACCGAACTGCATAGACATGTAGACTCCTTACGCACACCGGGGTACGATTTTCTACACGAAATGATGGCCTATCACCTGGGCTGGGAAGGCGAAGGCGCCGGCCCGGCCGCCCAGGGCAAGCGCGTCCGCCCGGCCTTGGTCTTGTTGAGCGCGGCTGCGGCCGGCGGGAACTGGCAAGAGGCGCTGCCGGCTGCCGCAGCCGTCGAGCTGATCCACAATTTCTCCCTGATCCATGACGATATCGAAGATAACAGCCCCTTGCGGCGCGGCCGCCCCACCCTGTGGGCCAAGTGGGGCATTCCCCAGGCACTCAACACCGGCGACGCCATGTTCACCCTGGCGCACCTGGCCGCCCATGACCTGGAAGCTAGCTCCACATTCCGGATCGCCTGCCAGGCAACGCATACGCTCCTGCAGACCTGCCTGGCATTGACCCAGGGGCAGCACCTGGACATTGCCTACGAACAGAGGCGCGACCTGGCCAGGCAAGATTACTGGCAGATGGTCTCTGGAAAGACGGCCGCCCTGCTGGCGTGCTGTTGCGAGCTGGGCGCGCTGGCGGCGCAGGCGCCGCGCCGGGTCCGCCAGGCTTATCGTGATTTTGGCCATTCGTTGGGATTGGCTTTCCAGGCCCAGGACGACTGGCTGGGCATCTGGGGCGACACGGCCCAGACGGGCAAATCGGCCGAAAGCGACCTGGTGACAGGCAAGAAATCCCTGCCGGTCATTTATGGGCTGGAACGCCAGGGAGATTTTGCGCGGCGCTGGCTGCAAGGGCCCATCGCCGCACCCGAGGTGGGCGAGCTGGCCCGCCTATTGGCTGCCGAAGGAGCTCAGGACGATACGCAGCAAGCCGTCGAACGGCACTCCCAGCAGGCTTTGCAAGCCCTGGAGCGCGCCGGCGCACACGGCGAAGCCGGCCTGGCTTTGCAAGAATTGACCCACATGCTGGTCAAGCGCCAGGCGTGAAGGTCACACAAATTCGCGAAAGGCCACGTTGCCCAGCAAATAGCCCCGCCTGGTAAGGCGCAAACGATCTTCTGCGCCGGGGCCGGTCCATTCCAGCAGGCCCTGCCCGATCAGGCGGGCGATCTCGCCGGGATAAGCCTGCTCCAGCTCCTGGCCAAAACGCTGGCGGAACTTCTGGCGGGATACTCCCTCCTCGGTCAGGCGCAGGCCCATGATCATCAATTCGCCCATTTCATCGGAGATCGAAAGCGGCCTGCTCTCCTCCACTGCCCGCGAGCAGGGAAATTCCAGATGGCTTTCATCGCCGGCGAGCTGCAGGCGTTGGATATAGACCGCCGGCGAGAGTGCGTTCGCCGTGCGCCAGCCGTTGGCGTATCCGTGCGCTCCCGCGCCAAAACCCAGGTACGGCTCTGAGCGCCAATATTGCAAGTTGTGCCGCGCAGCCAGCAGCCGCCCCGCTGCGTTGCGCCGCGCCCAGTTGGAGATCTCATACTGCTCGAACCCAGCCGCTGCTAAACGCTCTTGAGCCAGTTCATACATATCCGCCGCCAGGTCATCATCCACTTCTGCCAGCAGCCCCTGCGCCGCCTGGCGCTGCAAAGGCGTGCCGGTCTCGATGGTCAGGGCATACAGCGATAGGTGCTGCGGCTGCCAGGCGAGCGCCGCCCGCAGCGAACCTTCCCAGCTCGCCAGGTCCTGGCCGGGGATGCCGTAGATCAGGTCCAGGTTCAGGTTTTCCAGCCCAGCCTGCCGGGCCCAGGCCACCGCACGTTGGACATCATCCAACGTGTGCCGGCGTCCCAAAAGGCGCAGTTCTTCAGCCTGCGCCGACTGCATCCCCAGGCTGAGGCGGTTGACTCCCAGCCGGCTGATCTCGCGCAGGTATGCAAGGCTCAAAGTGCCAGGGTTGGCTTCGATGGTCACTTCCAGCTCCGGCAGGCAATCGAAAGCCGCCCGCACAGCCTGCAAGATATCCCCCAGCGCGGCGGCAGGCAGCAAGGAGGGTGTGCCTCCGCCAAAGTAAACCGTATGAACCGGCAAAGCCTCTCCCGCTGCCCGGCCCACCTGGACGATCTCGGCGCACAGGGCGCGCGTATAAGCCGGGATCAGTTCTTCCAGGCCGGCATATGTGTTAAAATCACAATAATGACAACGCTGGCGGCAGAAAGGTATATGAAAATATAGGCTGTAATTCCCTGGCATCGCTGCACCTGGGCAGAGTATACCATCTTGGACATTGAGTTGAGTACAAATAGTTCTGCAGGTGCGTTTTCATCCACTTTGTGATCTGCAAAAACACTGGTATAATCCGCAAGTCCGGGTAAACAGCCCCGATAGAATATATATGAGCAAAGAACCTATATCTACACCCACCAAACTCTGTCCAACATGCGGCACTCGCATCAGCGCCGAGTCTGCTCGCTGCCTGGTTTGCGGAGCCGATCTCAGCTCCAGCAGCAAATCGACGCAGGCCGGCAAGACGATCCAGACCAACCGGATGCCCGAAGTGACGCTCAGCCTGCCCGTTGCCATCCTGCTGCTAGCGGTGTTCCTCATCGTCGGCGCTGGTTTGATGTACCTGGCAGGCCGCAAAACGCCTGACATGATCATTCCACCCACGGTGACCAACACCCCCACCATCACCGTCACTGTGACGCCCACTCCCACCGAGGCTCCACCCACCCTGACCAACACTCCCGAGCCCAGCATGACGCCCGTTACCTACCGGGTCAAGATCGGAGATACCTGTATCGGGATTGCAGCCTTTTACCAGATCTCGGTTCAGAGTATCGTCTCGCTGAACAATTTGCCTACCACCTGCGATACCCTGTACGAGAACCAGCCGCTGCTGATTCCGCAGCCTACCCCCACCAACACCCCGCTTCCTTCTGCGACCATGGGACCGGCCGAACAAACCGAAGCGGCCTGCGAAAAGATCGAGTACGTCGTTCAAGAGAATGACACCCTGAGCGCCATTTCTATTACCTACAACATACCGATGGCCGTTCTGCGGGAATATAACGGTTTACCAGGCGACTCTGTCTTCCTCGGCCAACCCATCATCATCCCGCTGTGTTTGCGGTTTGCCACCCCAGGCCCCTCTCCCACGCCATCCCCGCCGCCGCCTTATCAGGCTCCCAACCTGCTGCTGCCGGCTGACGGTGCACCTTTCACTTTCGCCAACGATTCGGTCACCTTGCAATGGGCTTCTGTGGGCACGCTGGCCGAAAACGAGGCCTATGCCGTCACCGTCATGGATGTGACCATTGGCGAGGGCCAAAAGATTGTCGATTACGTGACCGACACGAAATACATCGTGCCTGCCACCATCCGGCCAAAAGAAAGCACGCCCCACGTTCTGCGCTGGTGGGTGGAGGTGGTGCGGCAGTTCGGCAGCGATGAGAGCGGTAACATCACCTGGACCTCCGCCGGGCTCGGCAGTTTCCCACGCGTCTTCACCTGGTCTGGCGGTACGGCGCCGGCGGCAAATCCTACCCCTTAACCCCTTAAATAGAAGACCGGTGTTTGGCCAAAGCGCAAACACCGGTCTTTATTTAACCAAAGAAATCCTACGCTGCCTTGGCCTCGCCGGCGATCTTCTCCAGCATCGCCGTGGTCAGCGATTTGGGCCGTTCGATCGGCTGCCCAAGCGCCCTGGCCCAGACGGTGTTCGCCGAAACGCCCAACAACCGGCTGACGCCAAACAAAACGGTATAGAAATCGAACTCGACCACGCCATAATGGTACTGCAAGGCGCCGCTGATGGCATCCACGTTCGGCCAGGGATCCTTCGCCTTGCCCTGCTCAATGAGCACCTCGGGGATCACTTCATAGACCAGCGCCGCCAGGCGGAAGAGCTCGTCATCTGGGAAGTGGTCCTGGGCATACTTGTATTGCGCAGTGAAGCGCGGGTCGGTCTTGCGCAGCACAGCGTGCCCGTATCCCGGGATCACCTGCCCGCCGTTCAGAGTATCCCAGGCGAATTTCCGCAGTTCTTCGCGGGACGGCACTCCCTGGTATTTCTGGTAAACGCCCAACAGCCATCCCAGGCACTCCTGGTTCGCCAGGCCATGCAGCGGGCCTGCCAGGGCATTCAACCCGCCCGAGGCAGCATAATAGATATCGGAAAGAGTAGAAGCCACCAGGTGAGTGGCATGCGCGCTGGCATTGCCGCTCTCGTGATCTGAGTGCAGCAAGAAATACAGGCGCGACAGGTCATCGTAACCGGGAGCCGTGGTGCCCATCATATGAGCGAAGTCGGCGCCCCAATCCAAGTCGGGATCAGAAGCAATGATGCTGCCCTGTTTGTACTTCAAACGGTAGATGAAAGCCGCAATAGTGGGCAGCTTGGCAGTCAAGTTCATGCTGTCTTCCAACATGGGAATCCAATAAACGTCTTTTTTCATGCCGGCGGCATACTGGCTGGCAAAAACGGAGTCGCGCTGCAGCAGCAGGACCGCCGCCGAGAACATGGTCATTGGGTGCATATCGGCCGGCATGGCGCGCAGCACATCGAAAATATAAGCAGGCACCTGGGAGCGCTGTTTCCATTCCTTCTCCACAGCCAGGGCTTCTTCTTTGGTAGGCGCTTCACCCACCAGCAGCAGGTAATACAAGCCGCCCACGTAAGGCATCTCGGCGCCCTCAGGTTTGGGCAGCATTTCCAGCAGCTCGGGGATGGTATAGCCGCGCAGACGGATGCCTTCGGTGGGATCCACATAAGAGATATCCGATACCATGCTCTTCACGTTGCGCATGCCGCCGTAAGTCTGGCCGATGGTCACGGTGTCTATCTTCACCTCGCCGCTTTCCTTGACCAGTTTACGCACCCGCTCTCGCCATAGCGGCAGTTGGGCATTGATTTTGTCTTGAATGATCATACTATTCCTCCAAAAATATAATGATACCGTTCACCCGGGAAGGGGCTGCTATTCTGCCCTCATCCCAGGCGCACGATGATTTCAGAATTGAACCAACGATTTCAGGGCTTCGGTCGTAGCCCGAACCGCTTCCGCCGACCTGGCCAAAGCGTCTTTCTCGTTCTCGTCCAGCTCGTATTCAATGATCTTTTCGATCCCGCCTCTGCCGAGCTGCACCGGCGCCCCAAAGAAGAAACCGCTCAGGCCATACTGCCCCTGCATATAGACCGAAGCCGGTGCGATCAGGTGCTTGTCCTTCAGAATGGCTTCCACCATCTGGGCCACGGCGGCAGCCGGCGCGTAATAGGCGCTGCCCGTTTTCAGCAGGTTCACGATCTCGCCGCCGCCCTTGCGCGTGCGCCCCACGATCGCCTCCAGCCGGTCGGCAGGCAGGATATCTTGCAAGGCCACGCCTGCCACGTTGGAATGTCTCACCAGCGGAACCATCTCGTCGCCATGCCCACCCAGCACATAGCAGTGGATATTCTCAACGCTCACGCCCAATTCCAGGCTGACAAAGGCACTCATGCGCGCCGAGTCGAGGATCCCGGCCTGGCCGATCACGCGCTCCGGCGGCAGTTTCGACACCTTCAGCGCCAGGTAGGCCATCACATCCAGCGGGTTGGTCAAGACCACATAGATTGCCTGCGGGGAGGCGGCCAGCGTGCCTTCCACCGCCTGGCGCACGATCTGGGCATTGGTCACCAGCAGATCATCGCGGCTCATGCCCGGCTTGCGCGGCACGCCGGCCGTGAGCACGATCACATCCGAACCGGCCGTGAGAGCATAATCGTTGGTACCGGTCAGGCGCACATCCTTGCCCACCACGGGCAAAGCCTCCTGCAAATCCAAAGCCTTCCCTTGCGGCATGCCCTCCACGACATCCACCAGCACAATATCGGCAATCTCCTGCATCGCCAACCAGTGGGCGGTGGTTGCACCGGTCATGCCGGCCCCAATGATCGATACTTTATTCTTCATATGTATTGCTCCTGACGATAATAAGATCTCATTTACTTTGTCCTTCCAGATAACGGATAACCTGCATGCCTGCGGAGGCGCCCATCCCGGCCGAAGTGATCACCTGGCGATAGGTTGGGTCGCCCGCCTCGCCGGCCACATAAACCCCCGGCACGCTGGTTTGCATGAAACCATCGGTCTTGATATAGCCACGCTCGTCCAGCTCCAACCAATCCTTGAACAGTTCCGTATTGGGCCGGTGGCCGACGAAGATGAACACACCGTCGACCGGCTGCTCGCTGACTGTGCTGGTCTTCACATTCTGCAGGCGCACCGCCTCCACCTTCTCCACCCCCAGGATCTCGGTAACCACCGTATCCCAAACAAAACGGATCTTTGGCTCAGCCTGGGCCCGTTTTTGCAAGAGGGGGCAGGCCCGCAAAGCGTCACGCCGGTGCACGATGGTCACCGAGTTCGCAAACCGGGTCAGGAAAAGGGCCTCTTCCAGGGCGCTGTCGCCGCCGCCCACCACGATGATATCCTTGCCCTTAAAGAACCACCCGTCGCAGGTGCCGCAGTACGATACACCGCGTCCCGTCAGGGCCGTTTCCCCGGCCACGTCCAGGCGAACGGGCGTGGCCCCGGTGGCCACGATCAGCGTTTCTGCGCTGTAGAGGGCATTGTCGCTGACCACCCGGAACGGACGCCTGGAGAGATCCACTTCCTTGACGGTATCAAATTCCACGGCAGCACCGAATCTCTCAGCCTGCTTCTGGAACAACTCCGCCAGCTCCGACCCACCCACGCCTTGTGGAAAGCCGGGATAATTTTCCACCATGTTGGTAGAAGAGACTTGCCCACCCAGGGCCATGCCGGTCAGCACCACCGGCTGCAGGTCGGCCCGGGCAGTATACAAAGCCGCCGCCAGCCCGGCCGGGCCGGAACCGATGATCAGCACTTTGACGCGCCGCTCTTCAACGGGTTTTGGGGTAGTGATATTGGCAAAATTAAAATCCATTTCGTCTCCTCTGGCCAAGATCAAGGATTGTTTCTCCAGCCCCCTATTATACGCGAACTGGCTTCCTGCGGGCCATCATTTTTTATGGCCTTTTCAAGAATGTTTGACAACCAAGCATCTTTGTGGCATGTGAGTTGAATACAACTCGTTGCGACACCGGCGCTCTTGGCCGGGGGAAGCAATCTCCCAGAGATGTACTCATCTCAGCTTGCTGGGGGGCTGCTTCGGCGGGCACAGAACGCCCTTCTCGCAGCGACACGCCTTTCTTGAAATAGCCATGCATCATTTTTCACTCATTTGTCCTCTGTTTTTACGAATCTTTCGCCGGCCTGGCCAAAATGATCCAGGCCAGGGAGATCAAGGCGCCTGCCAATAGGATGCGGGCGTACACCTGGCTGTTCGCCTGGAATAGCAGGATGCTGCCCAACAGCATGGCCGCAAAAACAATGCCGGCCGCCACGCGGCCAACCGCCATCTCAAGGCGCCTGAGCTGCACGGTCAATTTCGTATCCTGGACAGTGAACTTGCCCTGCTCCATCTTTGCCAGCACGGCGTCGGTCCTCTGCGGCAAAGAAAGCAGCTTTTGCACCAGTTGGCCCAGCTCATTGAACCAATATTTTGGCGAGGTAACTTCTTCCGTCACCATGCGCTGGGCATAAGGCGCCAGGATGGCCCAGAAGTTAAAGTCCGGGTCCAGGCCCGTGCACATCCCAGATAAGAGGCCCACTGCCCGCCCCAGAAAGATCAGGTTGTGCGGAACCTGGAAGGGCATATCATAGATCAGGCCCCGAAATTCATGGGCGAGCTGCATGATCTCTTGGTGAGAAACGTTGAGCAGCTCGGTCATGCTTTTGCCCCAAAACTGTTCGAAGGCTTTGACCTGGGCCCTTTCCAGCAGTTCTATATCCGCCGACGGCAGCAGCGCCCCCAGCGTTTGGTAAGCGCGCACCAGGCGGGGCGAATCCTGAGTGCCCACCGCCACGATCATTTCACGCAAAGCATGCCGGGTGTTAGGCGGGATCGTGCCCACCATGCCAAAATCCACCAGAACCAGCTCCCAGGTAACCTTGCCCTGGGCGTCTTGGCCGGTCACATTGATGAACAAGTTGCCCGGGTGAGGATCCGCGTGGAAAAAGCCATCGTCAAAGATCTGCTTCAGGTAAATGGTCAACAACCGGCTGGCCACTTCCGGCCCCTGAATGCCGGCCTCGGCAAGCGCCTGGTGATCTGCGATCTTGATCCCGGTCACGTCTTCCAGGGTGAGCACGCGCCGGGTGGTGTGAGACCAGGCCACCCGCGGCACCCGCACGCCGGCATACTCCTTGAAGTTGGCTGCGAAGGTCTCGGCATGATTGCCTTCCTGGATGTAATCGATCTCTTGCCCCAAGATATGGCCAAACTCTGCCAGCAGGGCAGGAACATCGGCCCGCTTGCGAATCGGCGGATAGCGAGACAGCCATTTTCCCACCGTTTGCAAGGCCGCCACATCCGTGGCGATCAACTGCTCGATGTTGGGTCTTTGGATCTTCACGACCACATTCACTTGCCCCTCTTCCTGTGGGCGCGTTTGCGTCCCGGCTTCCCGACCGGCGCTCTGATCCCAGGTATCGTCCTGCCACAAGCGTGCCTGGTGAACCTGGCCCAGCGAAGCAGCCGCCACCGGGTTGGGATCGAAAAAAACAAACTCCTGCTCCAGCGGCCGCCCGAGATCTTTTTCGGCTACCTGGCGGATATCTTCGAACCGTTCCGGCGGCACCTCGTCTTGCAGGCCGGCCAGTTCCCGGGTAATCTCCACCGGCAAGACATCCGCCCGGGTAGACATGAACTGCCCCACTTTGATCATCACGCCGCCCATTTGGATCGCCAGGCTGCGGAATTGGGTCGCCGCCTTGCGCAGCCGTTCGGGGCGCGTGCGCTGAGCCCAGGACCGAAAGCCCAGCCAGGGCAAAACGATATCACAAATCGCCAACCAGGCGATCAGGCGAGCAAAGAAGAACACAATACGGCGATAACGTTTGCGCATCATAATACAGGCAATCCTAACCGCAGACATTTTACCTTAGATTTCAGGTAAAGCGGCGAATTGGGAAAGACGGGCGTTTTTGGGGGTAAATAAGAGGCAGTTCGGCCCGGTAATGCCTGGGCGACCCGCTATCTGAGTGCGCTGATTGTATGGTATCCTTGTCTGTATGCCGAAGCTCACTGCGCCGGATTTTCCAGCCCTCTATACTCTGTTCGAAACCGATCTATCTGCCATCGACTGCGGCAAGAAATGCGCGCCTTACAACCAGGGGGGCGTTCCCTTCTGCTGCGACACGCACCACGCGGTGCCAACGGCCTACACGGCCGAGATGGAATATCTCCTGGCGCACACCGACCTCTGGCATACCTGGCAAGCCCACAGCGAGAAGGAGACGATGCGCATGCAGGCGCAGCTGCCGCCCGGGCAGGTGCTGTGCGAATGCCTGGGACACAAGAAATGTATCCGCCCATTCAGGACGCTCACCTGCCGGGCGTTTCCGTTCTTTCCATACATCGATCACCACGGACGCTTCCTGGGGTTATCCGGCTATTGGGAATATGAAGATCGCTGCTGGGTTATAAGCCACCTGGAGGCCGTAACTCCCGCCTACCGGGCCGCATTCATGCGGGCCTACGAGGCGATCTTTGCGGCTCAGCCGGATGAATTGGAGAATTTCAGCTACCACTCAAAAACGGTGCGGAAGGTTTTAGGCAAGAAGCACCGCGCCATTCTCCTTCTGCATCGCAATGGAAAGAACTACAAGGTCACGCCGCACAATGGCCGTTTGCGGAAACTGGACGAAGGCCAACTGCCCAAGTATGGCCCCTATAAGATCGCAGCGTTGCTTCCATTTCCCGATGAATAGCCAAAATTCCATCGTAAAAACAGGCTCAAATCAAGTATACTTTCACCATTATCAGTTTCTCCTTTTTAGAGTTTATTGTCCTTATGATGAGCTCGGTGAATAAGTACAAAATCATCCTGCGCCCCAACAATCCCGATTTCCTCGATCTGCCCTGGGGCATGCCGCTGGCAGAGTGGGAAAAAACCTGTGCGCGCGTCGAGCAGGTGCCCAAAGGTTTATCTTTCCATCCGGTCATCTTTGTCAATTACGATGGCAGCCTGTACGCTCTCAAAGAGATGCCCCGCGGGAGCGCTTTGCGCGAATACAATAATTTGCTCGAGATGGAAAAACAGCATATCCCCGCCGTGACCCCCAGCGGGTACGTGGAACTGAAAGACAAGCACAATGATTCGAGCATTTTGATCACCAAATACCTGGAACGCTCGATCCCCTACCGTTCCCTTTTCATGAGCACCAGCCTGAAAGGGCTGCACGACCTGCTCCTGAATGCTGTAGCCGGGCTGCTGGTGCAGCTTCATTTGTCGGGCTTCTTTTGGGGAGATTGCTCTCTCTCGAACACGCTTTTCCGCCGCGATACGGGCGCTTTACAGGCCTACCTGGTGGATGCCGAAAATTCCGAAATAGAAAACGCTCCGCTCTCTCCCGCGCTGCGCCAATCTGACCTGCTGACCATGGAGAGCAACATCTCCAGTGATTTGACCAAAATCGCCGCCGCCGGCTCTCTTCCAGATGGTTTTTCGGTCTACGCCTCTGGCGCCTACATCAGCCAGAGATACCAGTCCCTGTGGGAGATGGTCAACCAAGAAGTTATGATCCATACCAACGAGCGCTACCGCATCCAGGATCAGATCAAAGCATTGAACAACCTGGGATTCACCGTTCGCGATGTCAGCATCACCCCGGCGAACGACCAGGAAAAACTTCGTTTCCGGATCTTTGTCGCCGAACGGAACTTCTACCGCAACCAACTCATTGAGTTGATCGGGCTGCAGGCCGAGGAAATGCAGGCGCGCAAATTGATCAATGAAATACAGGAGATCAAAGCGGTTCTGTCCAACCAGAGAAATCAAAACATATCGCTCAACGCGGCAGCTTACCACTGGGAACAAAATGTCTACCGCCCGGTCATCGACCAGCTTTCCAGCCTGATCGTCCATCGCAGAGAAGAATGTTTTGAAGAACAGCCCGACCTGGCTACCGACCCGGTCGAGCTTTATTGCCAGATATTGGAACACAAATGGTACCTATCGGAAAGGGAGCACAGAGACGTGGGACACCACTATACCGTGCAAGATTACCTGCGAAATGTTGCTAAAGACTTGCACTTACCACCAGCATGACATAAAATTAAAATATGAATGAACAAGGCTCATCTTCTCTAAACGATCCCAAGCATTGGCTAAACCGCATCACCACCGCCATGGTAATCGGCTTGCTGGCTGTGGCATTGCTCACTTTCATCGTTGCGCCGATCCTGGCGAACAGTTGGCTTAAAAAGCCCTTTATCGGTGGCTTTGTCGAAAATACCCTGGTGCCAAACACCACCTCCCCAACAAAAGCAGGTTCGTGGGAGCTGCGAAATAACCATCTCGCCTATGGCTACCAGGTTAAAGCGATCAACCAGGACCCCGTCACCACCCTGGATGAGTATTACCGGGTGCTGTCGAAATACCAGGTTGGCGACCAGGTTTCCATCCAGATCTTGTCTCCCCAGGGCCAGCTTGATACCTACCCGATCACTTTACAGAAATTCCCCTTCCGAGATCAGGTTTCCTTCTTCTACATTCCCTATGCCATTGCCCTGGTATATTTCCTTAGCAGCTTATATGTATTTGGTTTAAGACGGCGGGACGCCACCGGAAAAGCGTTTGCAATTTTCACCGCCTCGGTTGCCATCGAATTAATGGCACTTTTTGATATCTACACGACCAATAAGCTGGTTTATTTATGGAGCTTCGCCCTGGCTCTATCTGGCGGAGCCCTCTTTAACCTGGCTTTATTATTCCCCGAGGAAGATAAGATCGTCACGCACTTTCCCTTCATGAGATGGTTGGGATATATCCCTTCCCTGGCAATCTTCCTTTACGCCATCCCCACCTTGTTCAATTATGCCAGGCCATTGGCATATTCGAAAGCCTGGGCGGTTGGCTATCTCTATTCTGGCCTGAGCGTATTCTTCTTTATCGGCTGGATGATCTTTCGCCGGGCGCGTTCTGCCTCTCCAATCGTGCGCGAACAGGCCCGTCTCACGCTGCTGGGAGCAGCCATCTCTTTTGTCCCCATGGCAATCTGGTTCCTGGCGCAATACCTATGGACGGGAATTTCTTTCCGGGCAGAGCTGCTGCTTTTCCTGATATTCTTCCCACTGTTCATTGCCTACACGCTGGCGCGTTATCGCTTGCTCCAAACAGACTTCATTCTCAGCCAGCTCGTTCTCTATGGCTCTCTGACCTTCATCGTTGCCGTTGGATATTCTCTGCTTGTCAGCGGGACGGCCCTCTTATTTGGCGACTTTATGGTCTCCGCCCGGCCTTACCTGGTTGGCGCCATTGTCTTTCTCCTGGCGTTGCTGTTCAACCCATTGCGCGAGCGTCTGCTGCAGATCATCAACGACTTCTTTTCGCGCGGCAGCGCTGCCTACCGCGAACAACTGCAAAACTTCGGCCGCGAGCTGACCGAAGCCATGGATCTAAATGCCATCGTCCGCCTGCTGAAGGAGTACGTCAACAACAACATCCGCCCCTTCCAACTGCACATCTTTGTGCACGATCCGCTCAGCGATCACTACACCGCCACAACAGATGAGACCGGCAAAGCCACCAGCGACCTGCATTTTAGCCACAACAGCTCCCTGGTACAGTCACTTTCTAAGGATCGCTCCGCCATGTACCTGGGAGAGAATAAAACACTGCCCGCCCATCTGCTGAACGACCAGGCCCGCCTGGGGCTGTTGGGCTCGCAATTATTTGTGCCCCTGCCCGGTCGAGATAAGCTCACCGGCTGGATATGCGCCGCTTCTCGCCAGTCGGGAGAGCCTTATACAGTCCGCGATCTGAAATTCCTGGAATCTTTGGGCGACCAGGCAGCCCTGGCAATCGAGCGCGCTCAGGTGGTCTCCGACCTGGAACGCCGTATTCACCAGATGAATATCCTCACCCGGATTTCGCAAGGCATCAACGTGACACTGGCCTTCGATGATATCCTGGAGCTCATTTACGCTCAGACCTCCCACGTGATCCCGATCAAAGACCTGCGCATTACCCTGATCGATAATGCCAGCAATTATATCTACCATGTTTTCTACCTGGAAAACGATGACCGCCTGACCGAACGCGAGGGCCAGCCGATCCCATTAGGGCAGGATCTGGAACGAGAGGTGATCCGCACCCGCCGGCCAATCATCACCGAAGACTACGAACGCGAGTGCCGCTCCCGAGGCACCCTGCCCTCCACCAAGGGTTTCTTCTCCTGGCTCGGCGTGCCGCTCAACACAGGCGCAGAGACCATCGGCGCCATCAGCCTGGGCAGCCGCGACCCCTCCGTTTTGTTCACCAACGACCAGGTGAACTTGCTCCAGGCCATCGCCGACCAGGCAGCCGGGGCCATTGTCAAAGCGCGCTTGCTAGAAGACGCAGAGCGGCGAACCCGCCAGCTCACGACCCTGAACGATGTGTCCCGCAGTATGAGCTCTACCCTCGAATTAAGCCCGCTGCTGAACCAGATCGTCAAGAGCGCCGTCGAAATCTTAAACTGCGATGCCGGCAGCCTGCTGCTGGTGGATGACGAGACCGGCGACCTGGTATTTGAAGTCGCGGTGGCGCCGGTAGCCGTCAACCTGGTGGGCCAGCGCCTGCCGCAGGGCACCGGTTGGGTCGGCAAAGCCATCGAAGCGCGCCAGGCCATTATCGTCAACGATGTGCGCCGCACCAAAGATTGGTTCGATAAAACAGATGATTCCACCGGTTTCACCACCAATGATCTTCTCGTAGTTCCTATGATCTTCAAAGACCGGGTGACCGGCGTGATTGAAGTATTGAACCGGCGCGACGGACTGCCCTTCTCAGACGATGACAAAGAACTGCTGACGGCCTTCACCAGCCAGGCCGCCGTTGCCCTCGACAATGCCCGCTTGTACACCCAAACAGATCAGACCCTGGCCGCCCGCGTGGAAGAGCTTTCGGTGCTGCAGCGCATCGACCGCGAGCTGAACGCCAGCCTGGATGTGAACCGGGCCATGCGCCTCACCCTGGATTGGGCCATGCGCCAATCGCGTTCAAAAGCAGGCCTGATTGGCATGATCGAAGAAGGCGGCTTGCTGGTCATGGCATTGCAGGGATACACGAATGAGCTGGCTAATTATGCCGAAGGCAAGCTGCCCCTGGAACTGCCGGCAGTCAAAGCTTCTGTCGAAACTGTCCAGCCGCAGTATTTACAAATAGACGACTCCAACGGCGGCGGTGGTAAAACTTTGCTGAAAGGCGCGCACGAACAGATCGCTGTTCCCATCCGGCGAGAAGCCGAGGTGATTGGATTGATCCTGCTGGAAAATACCGCCATTGCCGAACGCTCCGATGAGCTTTTGGCCTTCCTCTCCCGCCTGAGCGATCATGCGGCCATTGCCATTGCCAACGCCCGCCTGTATGCCGAAGTCCAGGCCGCCAACCAGGCCAAGAGCGATTTCGTCTCGTTCGTTTCTCACGAGCTAAAAACACCGATGACCTCCATCCGCGGCTTTACCGACCTGCTGGCTGCCGGTGTGGTTGGCCCGGTCAACGAAAATCAAACCAATTTCCTGGCAACCATCCGCTCAAATGTCGATCGCATGGCAACCCTGGTAACCGATCTGACCGATGTTTCCCGCATCGAAGCAGGACGCCTGCGGCTGGACTTTGCACCGATCAAAGTGCTCGATATCGTTGAAGAAGTCGTCCGTTCCACTCGCGCCCAAATTGACGAGAAAGAACAGGTTCTGGAAATGCAAATTCCCGAGGATTTGCTACCCATGTGGGGAGACCGCATGCGCATTATCCAGGTGCTTACCAACCTGGTCAGCAATGCCTATAAATACACTCCCAACCAAGGAAACATCCTGATAAAAGCGGAGCTGGCGGATAATATCTGGACCGAAAGTCCTCCCAAGGTGATCCATCTGTCAGTCAAGGATTCTGGGTATGGCATTTCTCCCGAAAACCAGGCCAAGATTTTCCAAAAGTTCTTCCGGGCTGACGATCAGAAGGTTCGAGATGCGCCGGGCACCGGCCTGGGCTTGAATATTACCAAGCAACTGGTTGAGCTTCAAGGCGGACATATCTGGTTTGACAGCGAGTTCCGCCAGGGCACTACCTTTCATTTCACCGTACCCATCGCTGAGACCGCTTAGAGAGAGGAACTCGAATGGCACTCCATGCAATCATCGGGCAAGCCCGTGCCCTGGACGGACGAGAAGCTGGCGCACAGGCTGCCCGTAAAGCGACCGAATTGATTGGCCGGCACCCCGTTGTGATGGCTTTCGTCTTTGCCTCCTACACACTGCCCATGCAGCAGGTGTTGAGCGGCGCAACCGCCTTGCTCGGAGATGCGCCGGTGATCGGGTTCAGCACCTCCGCCGAGCTGGTTTCTACCGGCGTGCAATCCCATTCGGTCGTGGTGGCCTTATTGAGCTCAAATGCCGTCACCAGCCACGCAGAATGGTTCTCTGGTTTTGGCGATGACAGCCGCACTACCACCCAAAGGATGCTGCAAGTGCTGGGCAACGAACTGGCCAACAGCACCCTGATGATCGTAGCAGATGGCTTCAATGGCGACGCCAAGGATATGTGCGCCGCACTTCCCAGCGGGAATTACAAATTGATCGGCTGCCTGGCCGGCGGAGATGCTCGCCAGGCGCGCACCTATCAGGCCGGCGGCAGGCAGTCGGGATATGGCGGGGTGGCCGCGGCGGTGTTGAATGGCGAGATCGTCACGGGCGTTGGCATTGGCCAGGGTTGGGAGTCCGTGGGCAGCTTCTTCACCGTGACCCAAACTCGGGGGCCCTGGGTGCGAACCTTGAACGACCGTCCGGCAGCAGAAATCTACGCAGAATTGTTTGGCTACCAGCCGCGCGAGTGGGGCTTTCCTCCCCTGAACGAATTAGTGCGTCTTTATCCGCTCGGCATTGAGAGGAGCGCGGTCGATTCCCTCATGATCCGCTCACCACTGCGGATGGAGTCGGACGGCAGCCTGCGCATGCACACCCTGGTCACCGAAGGATCGACGGCGCATATCATGCTCGGCAGCTCACAGGGCTGTCTCAGAGCCGCCAAAGAAGCTGCTCAGCAGGCGTTGGCAGCCTTGAATGGAGCAAAACCTGTTTTGGCATTGGTTTTCCCAGATGTGGCCTGGCAAATGCTGCTCAAAACCATGCCCGGCGCCGAAATTCAAGCCGTGCGCGAGGTGCTGGGAGCAGAAATTCCCATTGCGGGAGGTTATTCCTTCGGGCAAATCACGCGCTCCAACCTGAAGAATCAACGCATAGGTAACCCGGAACTGTACAACCAGGCCATTGAAGTCATTGTGTTCGGCCAGCCCGAAGAATAAACGGGCAGTTGCAACGGTATAAAAAAAGCCCCGCTTCAGATGCAAGCGGGGCTTTTGATTTACTTACCCTGGATCACAGGTTGACGTTTGGCAGCGTGCCGAGGGCTGTGTCGATCGCCGATTGCGGGTAGTCGCAATCGTCCAGCTTGCCGCTCAGGTACGCCTGGTAAGAAGCCATGTCGAAGTGACCATGCCCCGAAAGATTGAACAGGATCACACGCTTCTCGCCTTTGGCCTTTGCATCCAAGGCCTCATCGATCGCCGTCCGGATGGCATGGGCCGATTCGGGAGCGGGTACCAGGCCTTCCGTTTGCGCAAACTGAAGGGCGGCTTCAAAGGTGGCCAGTTGCGGTACGGCCACTGCATCGATCAATCCGGCGTTGCACAAAGAGCTCAAGCCCGGCGCCATGCCGTGGTAGCGCAGCCCGCCCGCGTGGATCGGCGCAGGAATAAAATCGTGCCCCAGGGTATACATCTTGACCACCGGCGCCATGCGAGCCGTGTCGCCGTAATCGAAGGTATACTGCCCTTTGGTGATCGAAGGCGTGGCGCAAGGTTCCACGGCCACCAGGCGCGTGCGCTGCCCATCCTTGAGATTCTGCCGCAAGAAGGGATAGGCAATACCGGCAAAGTTTGAGCCGCCGCCTACGCAGCCGATGACCACATCCGGGTATTCGCCGGCCAGGTCCATCTGCTTTAAAGCCTCTTCGCCAATCACAGTTTGGTGCAGGCACACATGATTGAGCACGGAACCCAGGCTGTACTTCTTTTTACCGCCCGAGCTGGCGGCCACTTCCACCGCCTCTGAGATTGCGATGCCCAAGGAGCCGGGGCTGTCGGGCGTTTGCGCCAGGACCGAGCGCCCATAATGGGTTATATCGGTGGGACTGGCGTAAACATCGGCCCCGAAGGTCTCCATCAAGAAGCGGCGATAAGGCTTCTGCTGGTAAGAAATCTTCACCATGTAGACCTGCAGCGCGAGATCGAAGAACTTGCAGGCCATTGCCAGGGCAGAGCCCCACTGGCCGGCCCCGGTCTCGGTGGTCAGCGCTTCGGTGCCGCTGATCTTGTTATAAAAGGCCTGGGCAACCGCCGTGTTCGGTTTATGGCTGCCGGCCGGCGATACGCTTTCATTCTTATAATAAATGTGTGCGGGCGTATCCAATAACTTTTCCAGGCGGCGGGCGCGCAGCAGCGGCGTTGGGCGCCACAGCTTATAAATCTCGCGCACTTCCTCGGGAATCTGGATGAAGCGTTCTGTGCTGATTTCCTGCAGGATCAATTCCATCGGAAATAGAACGCTCAAAAAATCGGGGGTGATCGGCTCCAGCGTTTGCGGGTTGAGCGCCGGCACCGGCGGAACGGGCGAATCTGCGGCCACGTTATACCAAAAACGCGGCACGTCGTTTTCACTCAGTAAGAAACGGGTTTGATCAGACATAACAGCCTCCTAAGCTTTAGATAATAGAATTTGTTCCACCCAAAAGGGCGAATGATTTACACACCAGAAGCCAGGCCCATCAGTTGGATCACAGCCTGGTAAGTATGGCGCGCCGTGACGCGCGCACGTTCCGTACCCGTCGAAAGGATGTCTGCCAGGGTATCCGGATGTACC
>CAZVRZ010000008.1:51533-72443 GCA_964629965.1 uncultured Anaerolineaceae bacterium | reverse complement strand
CCGGTGAAAGCGACCTGTATCACTGGTCGCCCGAGTCAACCTACATCCAGGAGCCGCCCTTCTTCGTTGACTTGAAACGTGAAGCCTCGCCGATCCAACCCATTCGCGCCGCCCGCGTCCTGGCTTTCTTTGGCGATTCGATCACTACCGATCATATTTCGCCGGCCGGGTCTATTCAACCGGAAAGCCCGGCAGGCAAATACTTGATCGCTCACGGGGTGGCCCCGCGCTATTTCAATTCCTACGGAACGCGACGCGGCAACGATCGGGTGATGACGCGTGGCACGTTCGCCAATATCCGCCTGAAGAACCGCATGACGCCGGGAGTGGAGGGCGGCGTGACGGTTTACTATGGGAAAGGCACCGGCGTTGAAATGAGTATCTTTGAGGCGGCCGCGAATTACCAGCAGGATGGAACGCCTCTGGTGGTGCTGGCCGGCAAGGAATATGGCACCGGCTCCAGCCGTGATTGGGCCGCCAAGGGTGTCTCCTTGCTGGGCGTAAAGGCGGTGCTGGCGGGATCTTACGAGCGCATCCACCGTTCTAACCTGGTTGGCATGGGTGTGCTGCCTCTGCAGTTCAAGCCGGGCGACTCTGCTGATACGTTGGGGATGACTGGTGAAGAGGTGATCACGATCGAAGACTTGTCTGATGGCATGAAACCGCAGAGCGAGATCACCGTGCGCGCAGTCAAGGCAAGCGGCGTGGAGATCGTGTTCCAGGCAGTGGTGCGTTTGAATACCGAGATCGAAGTGGAATACTATCGCAACGGCGGGATCCTGCATACCGTCCTGCGAAATATGTTATAGGCAATTCCGCTGGGTACAGCGGGGCTTGCGCTGGGTACAGCGCCCACAGCCTGGGAGATTCCCCGGATGAATTACGTACTATATTCGACCTGCCGGCAGGCACGTTTGCCACTTGCGATCCGCACGATGCGCTGCCTTACGCTCGCGGATTGCCCGGCAGATTGTTGCTGCTGGAGCCCGGCGAAGCGCTCAACCTTCCCGTGGACGTGTGCGTGCGGCTTACTCAGCCGCTTTGGGTTGGGCTGGGGGCTCTGGTGAGGGTTGTTGGGGCGTGATAGAGCGCCGCTCGAAAAGCTCGGGCAGCAGCCACTTGATGCCCTGGAACAATACGCCTGCCTGCGCCACACCGAGCCAGAAAGCTATGAAAGTTAGCGCCCAGGCTGCGGTATTTACCCAGATGGGTACCTTGGTTTGCAGTGCAGACAGGCGTTCGCCGGTGCGCGTGACCTGTTCCTGGTATTGTCCAACTACCAGGCTGGCCGAATTTAGATCGGTCTTCACCTGATGGATGTTGACTGCCAGCAGGGCCACATCGGTTTCCAGTTTATCCAGGTCTGCCTGGCTGGTTTGCAGCTCGGTTGTCAGGTCTTCCAGCGGCAGGCGCAATGCCTCCAGGTCGGCGGAAACCTGTCCGAGCGCCACATTGAGAGGCACTTCGGGTTGGTAGGGGCCGCCTGGAAAGAAAGGTATCTTCGACACCAGGCTGACGGTGTTTTCGATGACGATGGCGCTGCCCTGGGTGGTCGCCAGCGAGGCCTGGGTAGAACTGAGTACGGCAGGCAGGCTCTCACCCGTGAGCGCAGCTACCGAGCCTACCATTTCATTGCTGCCATGAATGGTCTCTGCCATGCTGATCAGGCTGGTGCGAGCGGCGGATATGCTGTTACTGGTGGTGGTGAGCGCCCCATCGACCACGATCAGCGCCTGGGCAGAGGTGTTCAGGGTCTGCGCAGCGGTGGCGAGCGCCAGGTTGATGCTCTGAGTGATGGGCTGGCGCATCTTCCAAACCTGGAGCGCACCATACACCGTCAGCGCCAGGCTGGTGCAGGCCAGCATAATGAGTAGGAAGCCTACCAATCGTTTAATGATCATAATGCCCATCCTTGCATGAACTGTCATATAATATCTAAGCGAGATCCTTTGGGCTCTTTAAGCCTTCAGGCTCTTTAATTATATATGAGATTGAGGAATAGCTTTGCACATTTTAGTGACGAACGATGATGGTGTAACCGCCCCCGGGCTGCTGGCGCTGGCGCAGGAGATGAGCAAATTGGGACGCGTGTCGGTGCTGGCGCCGGATCGCAACTGGTCGGCCTCTGGGCATGTGAAAACGCTGGACCGGCCGCTGCGGGTGAAAGAAACGGTATTGGCCGATGGCAGCCAGGCCTTGGCCTGTGACGGGGCGCCATCTGACTGCGTGGCGCTGGCCTTGTTGGGATTACTGGACGAACAGATCGACCTGGTGGTTTCGGGCATTAATCCGCATGCCAACCTGGGCCACGATGTGACCTATTCGGGCACGGTCACGGCCGCGATGGAGGCGGTCATCGGCGGCGTGCCGGGGATGGCGGTCTCGTTGAATTCTCCCGAAAACCATGCCGGCGCCCTAAATTACCAGCCTGCGGCGCGGGCTGCCAGGCTGATTGCAGCCCAGGTGGTTGAGCGCAGCTTGCCGCCAGGAGTCTTATTGAATGTCAACGTACCTTACCTGCCTCTTGCTCAGTTGGCCGGCTTAGCCTGCACTCGCCAGGGGCTGCGCCTGTACCGCGACCGGCTGGAACATCGCAAAGACCCGCGCGGCCGCTCTTATTACTGGATCGGCGGCGACGCTCCAACGGGCGTGGCGGAGCACGGCACGGATTTCGGCATGCTGGCGCAGGGATACGTATCGATCACGCCTTTACAGCTCGACCTGACGGCCCACCAGGCGCTCGGTGACCTGGCCCATTGGGGTTTGACCAAAGACATGTTGCAAGTTGATTGAACAACTTAAGTTGCCTCTTGACAGATTCTTAAATCCTCTTAAAATTGGGCGGAATGGAAACGAATAAATTCTACCCCACCGCAATACTGATACGCCCCAGAGTACAAGCTCGAGAGGGCGTTTTTTCTGTCTAATTTTCAAATAGAGCCTTTGGGCTCTATTTTTTTGCCTGCTGCCGGCGCAAAGAAATGCCCGTTGATGTGAGTGGTAGCGACCCTGTTGAGGGCGTAAAAAAATCTTTTTTATCTATAAGGAGGAAGTTATGAGCAAGGAAGTGGAAGTCAAAAGATATGCCTATCTGCCGGATGATACCCCGCCGGTGGGGGCCATGTTGAGCCTGGGTTTCCAGCAGTTTCTCGCCATGTTCCCGGCGACCGTACTGGTGGCGATCCTGACCAAGTTCGATGTCGGCGTCACCCTGCTTGCCAGCGGGTTGGGCACCCTCGTGGCTCTGCTGGTCTCTAAGCGCCAGATTCCAATGTATTATGGCTCGTCCTTTTCTTATATTGCGGTGGTTATTACGGTTATGAGCAAGTTTGCTCCGGAATGCTACAACTCTGCGGCTACCTATTGCCCTGAAGGCGTGAGGATCGTGCAGGTGGGCATCATCTTCACAGCCATCTTTGAAATCTTGATCGGCCTGCTCATCATGCGGGTGGGCAAGGCGGCGCTGGATCGTATCTTGCCTCCCATCATCACCGGTTCGGTAGCCATGGTGATCGGCGTCATGCTGGCTGGCTCAGCGTTGAACAATGCCAGCGGAGCTTCCATCGGAGCGGCGGCTGCCGATAGCTGGAAGTTTTGGCTGGTGGCTTTCCTGACCCTGGTGGCAACCATTCTGTTCTCCGTCTACCTGCAAGGCAAGGGCTTTATTGGCATGCTGCCTATCCTGCTGGGGGCGATCTTTGGTTATCTGATCGCCATTCCCTTTGGCCTGGTCAATTTTGCCCCGGTAGCGGAAGCCGGATGGTTTGCGCTGCCGAAGTTCACTTTCCCCGCTTTTGGCGACCCCAATGCCTGGGGCATGGCGCTGAGCATTGCCTTGATCTTCATCGCCACGGTGCCTGAAAGCACGGCTCACCTCTACCAGATGAGCCTGTACATCGACGAACTGGCTGTAGAGCTCAAGCGCAAACCATATAAAATCAAAGAGCTGATCGGCTTGAACCTGGTGGCGGATGGGGCGGATGATATCGTGGTTGGCTTCCTGGGCGGCTGCGCCGGCACCAATTATGGCGAGAATAACAGCCTGATGGCGATCACGCGCAACTATTCGGTTCCCGTGTTGATGACTGCCGCTGCAATGGCAATCGTGCTGGGCTTCTTCGGCAAGCTGGTGGCATTGGTCAACACGCTGCCGGTGGCAGTTCAGGGCGGGCTGGGCATTTATCTGTTCGGTGTGATCGGCATGCAGGGTGTGGCGCTGATCCAATCTGAGAAGGTCAACCTGTTCGATCCCAAGAACCTGGCAATCGGCGCAACCATCCTCATCTGTGGGATCGGCGGCAACCTGGCGCTGCCTAACGGCGTGTTTCCCTTCCAGATTCCCTTGTTGTTCCCGAACGGTATCCCGGCGATCGTCTTTGCAGCCCTGGCCGGTATTTTGTTGAACCTGGTCTTCGTCATCTTTAAGACGCCTCAGGTACACTCGGCTCAATAATGCTGAAGCTTCCTGGCCTGATCGATCCCCACGTGCATGTGCGCGAACCTGGCGCAACGCACAAAGAAGATTGGGATAGCGGTACGGCTGCTGCCCTGGCGGGCGGGTTTACCATGGTGTTGGCCATGCCGAACACCCGCCCGCCGGTGACAGATGCTGCTACGCTGCAGATGGCGCTGGCGGCTGCCCGCCAGAAGGCGCGCTGCGACTACGCCCAATACCTGGGCGCCGGGCCGGACCATTTCGATGTGCTGGAAGCGCTGGCGCCGCATACGGCGGGCCTGAAGATGTACCTGGATCAAACATATGGCCCGCTGCGCCTGGATGATATGACTTTGTGGTTGGAACATTTCCGGCGCTGGCCGGCGAACAGTCCCATCGTGGCGCATGCCGAAGGGCGCACCCTGGCAGCGGTGATTACGATGGCGGCGATCACGAATCGCCCGGTTCACCTGGCGCATGTTTCGCGGCGCGAGGAAATCTTACTGATCCGCGCCGCCAAAGAGAGGGGCCTGCCGGTGACCTGCGAGGTCGCTCCGCATCACCTGTTCCTGACGGCTGAGGATATCCCGGCGTTGGGTTCAGGGCGCAGCGAAGTCCGGCCGCGCCTGGCTTCGCCTGAAGACCGGCAGGCGTTATGGGATAACCTGGATGTGATCGACTGCTTTGCTACGGATCATGCACCGCATACCCGGGCAGAGAAGGATGGCGACGCGCCTCCACCGGGCTTTCCAGGGTTGGAAACCGCCCTGCCGCTGCTGCTGACGGCAGTGCACGAGGATCGGTTATCGCTGGAAGATGTGATCTCTCGCATGACAACCAACCCCCGGCGCATCTTCAACTTGCCCGAACAACCCGCGACCTGGATCGAGGTGGATGAAGATCGAGACTGGCAAATCAGCGCGGCTCAACAGTTCACCCGCTGCGGATGGACGCCTTTTGAAGGCAGGCAGGTGCGCGGGTGTGTTCAAAGAGTCGTTCTGCGCGGCCAAGAAGCATTTTGTGACGGTAAAATCATTGCGCCGCCCGGTTTCGGTATGCCTATCCGGGCTTGAAAAAATCTAATTGGAGAGTAGAGAATGACTAAATTTGTTCCCCCTTTACATCATGATAACCCTCATTTACCCTTTGGAGACCAACGCTCGGCGCCGTTTTATGGCAAAGATATCCTCTCGGTAAAGCAATTCGCTCGCACCGACCTGGATTACATCTTCGCCGTAGCGCATGAGATGCGCGAAATGGTGGAGCGGGTGGGATCGTTCGATTTGCTCAAGGGCAAGATCCTGGCAAACCTGTTCTACGAACCATCCACACGTACTTCTTCTTCATTTACTTCTGCGATGGAGCGCCTGGGCGGAAGCGTGATCCCGATCAGCGAGGTGCGTTACTCATCGGTTTCCAAGGGTGAATCGCTGCCCGATACCATCCGCACGCTGGAATGCTATGCAGATGTGATCGTGCTGCGCCACCCGGAGGTTGGGTCGGCGGCCTTGGCGGCTGAGTATGCTCGCAAGCCGATCATCAATGCCGGCGATGGTATTGGCGAACACCCTACCCAGGCGTTGTTGGATTTGTTCACTATCTTTGAGGAGTTGGGGCAGGGTGTGGTGGATGGACTGACGATCACCATGCTCGGCGATCTGAAATACGGGCGGACGGTTCATTCGTTGGCCCGGCTGCTTTCCTTATACGATGTGAAAATCAATTACGTCTCCCCCGAGATCTTAAAGATGCCAGAAAAAGTGATCGAGAAGTTAAAAGCCAGGGCGATTTCCCAGACCGAATATACCACTCTTGACCCGGTGCTGCCGGAAACGGATGTGCTTTACGTGACGCGCATCCAGAAAGAGCGTTTTGAAGACCCGGCATTGTACGATGCCGTCAAAGACACGTTTGTCATCACGGCGCAGACGATGCAGCGTGCCAAAGATCGCATGATCGTTATGCACCCGCTGCCGCGCGTCGGTGAGATCAGCATGGAAGTGGATAAAGATCCACGGGCTGCCTATTTTCGCCAGATGGAATACGGCCTGTATGTGCGTATGGCGCTGCTGGCGATGGTCTTGGGTAAGGCATAAGCAGCATGGCCTCTTTCTTTGAAACGCTGGAGCTGCGCGTAAGGCAGGTAAATTCACTGTTATGCGTGGGGCTTGACCCGCACGCGGCGGAGTTGGCCTCTCCAACGCCCCAGGCCGCGCTGGATTTCTGCCTGCGATTGATCGATGCCACGCAAGAGGTCGCGGCTGCCTATAAACCCAACGCGGCATTTTTTGAGGCCTTTGGCCCTGCCGGCGCGCCTGCTTTGGCGCAGGTGATTGCGGCTGTGCCGGCAGGCATCCCGGTTATCCTGGATGCCAAGCGCGGCGATATTTCATCGACTGCGGCCGCGTATGCTCGCGGCGCTTTCGATGCCTTGGGGGCGGATGCGCTGACGGTCAATCCCTACCTGGGCCGCGATGCCATCGAGCCGTTCTTACAAGACCCGAGCAAGGGCGTCTTTCTGTTGTGTAAAACTTCCAATCCAGGTTCGAGCGATTTACAAGACCTGAGCCTGGGTGACAGCGGACTGCAGGTTTATGAGCAGGTTGCTCTCCTGGCGCAGAGAATGAACCGGCAAAACAACCTGGGCCTGGTGGTGGCTGCAACCTATCCAGAAGCGCTGAGCCGGGTGCGCTCCCTGGCGCCGGACTTGTGGTTCCTGGCGCCGGGCATTGGAGCCCAGGGCGGCGATCTGCGCCAGGCTTTGCAGGCCGGCCTGCGCCGGGATGGGCTGGGATTGCTGGCGCCCATCTCGCGCAGCATTTCACAGGCTGCCAACCCGGCGGCGGCTGCACATGCCCTGCGGGATGCCATGGAAACGGAACGGGTAGCGATCGTGGCAGCCGGTAGACCTGCCTTGCGACCGGATATGTCTATTGCAGATGGATTGTTGGAGAGCGGTTGTATCCGCTTTGGGCAGTTCACTTTGAAGTCGGGGCTGCAATCGCCTGTTTACCTGGATCTGCGCCTGTTGGCCTCGCACCCGCGCTTGCTGAATAAAGCGGCGAGCGCTTATCTGCGTATCTTGCAGAACTTGCGATTTGACCGGCTGGCGGGACTGCCTTACGCTGCCATCCCAATTGCCACGGCGATCAGCCTGCAGAGCGGCTTGCCGATGATTTACCCGCGCAAAGAGGCCAAAGCCTATGGAACGCGCGCTGATATCGAGGGCGAGTATCATCCTGGCGACACGGTGGCTGTGATCGATGACCTGGCGACGACCGGCAGCAGCAAGTTCGAAGCAATCGAGAAACTGACGGCGGCGGGCCTTAGGGTACAGGATGTGGTGGTGTTGGTCGACCGCCAATCGGGAGCGCGCCAAGCGCTGGAAAAAGCCGGCTATCGCCTGCATGCGGTGCTGACTTTTACCGATATGCTGGATCATTGGGAGGCCAAAGGCAGCATCCCTACAGAGCAGATCGCTGCAGCGCGCCTTTTTGTTGAGAGTACGCGAGCCTGAGCCATGTACCTATTCTTTCGCTCGCTTTTGTTTCGCCTGAACCCTGAACATGCCCATGCACTGACCTTGCAGATGATCCGCCTGGCAGGGCAAGTGCCCCCGGTGCGCGGTCTGTTAAAGGCGTGGTTTGCTGCGCCCCAGCGCCCGGTCGAAGCGTTTGGCTTGTGTTTTTCCAACCCGGTGGGCCTGGCGGCGGGATATGATAAGGATGGTTTGGGTTGGCGTGGGCTGGCTTGCCTGGGTTTCGGACATATTGAGGTGGGCACGATTACGCTGCGCCCACAGCCGGGGAATCCAAAACCGCGCTTGTTCCGCTTGATATCCGATGAAGCCGTGATCAACCGCATGGGTTTTCCCGGACGCGGTGCGGCCTTTGCCCAGCGGCAGCTCGGCGGGCGGCGCCTACCTGGGCTGGTCCTGGGTGTGAACATTGGGAAGAACAAGGACACTCCTCTGGAGGAAGCTGCGAAGGATTACCTGGCGCTCTTTGATGAATTTGCCGGATTGGCTGATTACCTGGCGATCAACGTCAGCTCACCGAACACGGTGGGACTGCGCCGTTTGCAGGCACGCGAATCTCTGCAGGAACTGCTCTCTGCCCTGGCAGAGCGCAGGCGCGCCTATTTGAGCCAGCATGCCGGGCGCAGGCTGCCGCTGTTGGTCAAGCTTGCGCCTGACCTCGATCTGCCAGCCTTGGAAGATGCGCTGGATGTGATCCAAGGCGCTGGCCTGGATGGCGTGATCGCCACCAACACCACCCTGCAGAGAACGGGGGTCCGCTCGGCTTTGGCGAGTGAAACGGGTGGGTTGAGCGGTGCGCCGTTGTTCCCGATTAGCCTGGAGATGGTGCGGAACATCCACCGCCTGAGCAGCGGCAGCCTGCCTGTGATAGCAGTTGGTGGCGTTAAAAACGCAGCCAACGCCCAGGCGATGCTGGACGCTGGCGCTGCGTTGGTGCAAATTTATACCGGCTTGATCTATGCCGGGCCAGGCCTGGTGAAATCGATCCTGACCGGCTTAGGGTAGATGGAAGTCATATCGCCAGCTCGCATTTTCGGGCTGGGTGATGGCGGTTGATTCGCCAATCACCTGGTACCAGGTGATGCCGGGTTTATATGGAAAGGCGCTGCCATCCGGATAAGTCAGGTACAACACCGAGCTAATGGTTGGGCGGCTCCAGCTAACGTTGAACATTTGCCCATCACGGTAGACGTAAGCCTTCCCACTGCCACTGAGCAGGATTTCGACAATTTCATTGGGCGGCTGCTGGTAATATTCGTGCCGGGCGACCAGGATGACGACATTGTCTGCGCTGACCTGCCGGTTGTTCAAGCGGTCTACCAGGGGAGCGTAGTCTTCTCCTTGCCCCTGGTCGAAGACGTTATCTTGGAAGCGCAGGTATTTGCCCGAGGCAGAGTCATAATCCCAGCGCACATAATTGTCGCCAGAATAGCGAATGAAGATCTGGTTCGCTGTTCCTCCGCCGGCCGGAATGGGGGCGTGGAAGGTCATACCGCTCAAATCCTGGCGCACGTTATCTACCCCGCGCGAGGCGGCATACTGGCCCAATTCTTGGGTTCCTGCCAGCAGGTGCGAATAACCCTGCGGATCGAAGCGGCAAAGCGGGTTGCTGGCAGTGGGGGGGCAGTTCGAAGCCGAACCTTCCAGAACCAGCCGGCTGGAGTAATCGGCATTGAAGAAGCGCTGGTTAATGATTTGGTCTGCGCTGCCGTAAGCAAAAACGCTTTTGTACATGCGCACCAGTTCGTGATCGAGCAGTCGCCCGGAGCGGATGGGACCGGCTAGCTCGGCATCTTGCCCGTAGAAGAGAGCAAAGAAACGACTGTAGCCATCGTTGTGATAATAATCGTAAACGATATCGGCAAACGATAAGCCCCAGGGCGGGCGCGTCGAGGTGCGCGGAACGATGTTGATCTTGACCGCCACGGGCCGGCGATCTAACAAGGCCGGGTTGCCGACGGCCAGGCCGGTGAGGGGGTTAATGCTGGCTGGCATGTTATCCGGCCCATAGAGGATCGGTTCAGGGGTCAAAGTGGGAATGGATTGTACCTCCACGGTCGCCGTGACGGTTGCGGTTGGCAGCTCGGTCGTGGTGGCCTGCGGGGTGTTTGTGGGGGGGATAGATTGGGGTGCCTGGGTGAGGGTGGGTGGTATGGGTGGTACAGTGACCACCGGTGTTTCGGTTGGATTGCAGGCAGCCATCAAGAAAATTAAAATACTCAAGAACAGCACTTTTTTCATAGATAATCCTTTCAGTGAAATTAGAATCACAATCATACTCCAAAATTAAACGCTGGAAATACTCGAAAAGTTCCCAAGGCAGGTAATATTCTTGGCGAGCCATGATAATCGGGGCTTTCTTAAGCTAAAATTCCTGTCTATGCTTTTTTAATAATATAACCTATAATTCAATCAGTTTATGGAACAAATTACAGGTACTGTCAAACGTCTTCCCTGGAGATGGGGGCTGGTCTTAGCCACTGGTTTGATGCTGCTTGGCTGGCTGTTCAGCACCCCTGAGGGGCTGTTGGGAAAAGCGGATGCCATTGGATACGCTGTGTGCCACCGCATCGATGCGCGTTCTTTTCATGTGGGTGAGCGGCCTTTCCCGTTGTGTGCGCGCTGCACGGGCATGTACCTGGGGGCGCTGGTGGGTTTGGCTTACCAGGCCGTGCGCGTTGGGCGGCGCATCGGGTTCCCCCCCTTGCGGGTGGGATTGGTTTTAGGACTGATGGCGTTGGCTTTTCTGGTGGATGGGTTGAATTCTTATCTAACGTTGATCTTGCAGCGCGGCCTGCTGTATACGCCGCAAAATTGGCTGCGCCTTTTCACCGGCACGGGCATGGGTTTGGTGGTGGCGGCATTGGTTTACCCAGCCTTCAACCAGGCCGCTTGGCGAGATTGGCAAGATCGCCCTGCTGTGGACAGCCTGCGTTCGTTGGGTGTGATGGTTGTTTTGGCGCTTGGCGTCAATGGGCTGGTGCTATTGAACCAGCCGGTTTTGCTCTACCTGCTGGCGGTAATCAGCGCGGCGGGTGTGTTGATTTTGCTAACGATGGTGTTCGCGATGATCTGGCTGATGGCGCTGCGGTTGGAAAACCGTTATACTCGCCTGGGGCAAATGTGGGCGCCGTTGTTGGCGGGTTTCCTGCTGGCCTTAATGGAGATCGGCCTGATCGACCTGGGCCGGTATCTGTTGACCGGTACCTGGGACGGTTTTCATTTCGGATAGCAGGCGTTCATATTGAGGAGAGAGAAAGAGAATGGAATGGGTATTAGGAATTTTTTCAGCTTTTGGCCTTTCGGCTAGCGCCGGCCTGAATGCTTATATTCCTTTGCTGGTCGTGGCGCTCTTGGCGCGTTTTACCAATCTGATCACCCTCAACCAGCCCTGGGATACATTGACCAATTGGTGGGTCATTGGGGTGTTGGTTGTGTTGTCGCTGATCGAGTTTTTTGCGGATAAGTTTCCGGCTGTCAATCATGTCAACGACGCGATCCAATCGTTTGTACGACCTACAGCCGGAGCAATTGTGTTCGCAGCCAGTGCCAAGGTGATCTCGGATGTCAACCCGGTATTGGCATTGGTCCTGGGATTGCTGGTGGCAGGCGGCGTGAATGCGGTCAAGACATTTGCGATTCGCCCGATGGTTACAGCCACTACCGCGGGCACGGGGAATGTTCTCGTCAGCGTGGCCGAAGATGTTTTTTCCACTTTCCTATCGATTTTGGCAGCCGTGGCCCCTGTTTTGGTGGTTGCTGTTACAATATTGATCGTAGCATGGCTCATTGAGCGGATCATGCACCGGCCGAAACGGATTTGAGTGATTGAGCGTATATTATAGTAGAGAAGGAGGTAAGTTATGGCGTACGATTATCGTTCTGGAGGGTATGCCCCTCCCAATAGCAGCACTGCGATCATTAGCCTGATCTCCGGCATTTTGGGCCTCACCTTGCTGCCAACGCTCGGAAGTATCCTGGCGCTGATCTTAGGGTACATGGCGCGCAATGAGATCCGGGCCAGCGGCGGAGCGATTGGCGGAGATGGTTTGGCCACTGGCGGTATTGTCCTGGGCTGGATCGGTATTGTTTTGACTTTGTTGGGCCTGTGTGTTGCGGGCGTGGTCATCCTGATACCGTTATGCCTGGTGCCATTGGGATTATCAATGGAAGAATTTCAACAGATCCTGCCATTGCTCGCCAATTGGTTATAGGCAAGCGTTATTTAATAAGGGTGTCGGCAGCAGTTTCTAATGCTGTATTATTCAAAATCTATTTATCGAGGAGAAGAATATGAGTTTCGATCCGAATGTTCCCCTGGGAGAACCGAAGAAAGATAACAAGACCCTGATCATCGTGCTCGTGGTGGTAGGAGTGCTCCTGCTGTGCTGCTGCTGCTCGGCGGCCGGGGCTGCATTTTACAACAGCGAATCGATCATATCAGCGTTGAATTACTAAAAACCGATTTAAGCTAAAGAAACATCCTTTTGGGGTTGTTTGGGCTGCACGACTGGCCCAACAACCCCATTTATGGGGATGCCTTCATACGAAGGTCTGCTCTGAATTCGGCTTGCAGTTGACGTAGCGCTGCAAGGGCTTTTTCTTTTATCTCGGGGGATAACTCAAGGGCGGCAAATTCGTCTTCATCCAGCACAAACTGCCTGCCGTCCGGAAAAACTAACAGATCCAGTTCCAGGTCAACATACGAAACGGTGCCCGGCGTAATTTCAGCCGGGCAGCCGATATTACAGTACCAGCCTTTGAGATGATCGTCATCGCGATCGTGTATCTCAAAGATGTTGTACCAGCGATCGGTATAGAATGTTTCTACGAAACGATCGCCTTGCTTCAGAAGGATGCCGTGAAAGGGCAGGTCGGGCCGGTTGAAGCGGGCTTCCAACACTGCGCCTTCTTTAGAGCGGGATAGGATACTTCCACTGTAGCGCCAGGTTTCGCTGCCTGCCGAATCTCGCTTGATGACGGTGACGCTGGTGATTGGCTTATTCCTCTTTCATCAGGTTGTCAAAGAGATTGGCCAAGTAATCATTCAGCTCGCGTTTTTCCTGGTCGGTTGGCTGAGCTGTACCGGAGCCATGAAAATTGTATTGATCGGTGAACGCGTCGGCTGCCAGGTTTGCTGCCGGAAGCTGCCAGTCGTAGGCCGGATATTTTCCCGACCACTTGGTGAGGTACGTCCAGTAATCGGCAGTCAAGACGCCGGTCCGAAGCACCATTCCGCTTTTACAATCCACCAGGCGGTAGCTGCCCTGGGGTGAGACGGCCAGGCGTTGGCAGGCGCCGGCAATCCCGCCAGTGCGTTCCCAATGGATCAGGTCGGCTGCCTGGCTGCCCGGGGCGCCGGCAGGGGATAGGGAGAATTGCGCCATATCTTCGCGGGTGCGAAACTCATACGACCCCTGGGGGGCATCGAACAGCACCCGGTATCCGGGGGTGATCACATCCAGGCACATCATGCCTGCCGGAGCGATCCCCAGGCACGAATCGGACCACTGCGCTTCTTCCACTGTGACCAGGACGATCTGCTCGGCGGAGACATTCAACTCTTTTGCCAACGAAGTGCGCATAGAGGCGATGGCCTGCGAGGTGTTATCGGCCAGGCTGGATACCAGGTTGGCCAGGTATTCATTCAGGTCGCCTGTCTCTTGATCGCCTGGTTGGACCGTACCCGTGCCGTGAAAACTGTATCGATCGACAAATGCATCGGCTGCCAGGTCCGCCGCTGGCAGCTGCCAATCATAGGAAGAATAACTTCCCGACAATTTGGTGAGGTAGTTCCAGTAATCAGCAGGCAAGGCGCCGGTCTGAATAACCGTTCCGCTTTTACAATCCACCAGGCGGTAGCTGCCCTGGGGCGAGACGGCCAGACGTTGGCAGACGCCAGCAATCCCGCCAGTGCGTTCCCAATGGATCAGGTCGCTTGCCTGGCTGCCCGGGGCGCCGGCAGGGGATAGGGAGAACTCCGCCATGTCTTCGCGGGTGCGAAACTCATACGATCCTTGGGGGGCATCGAACAATACCTGGTATCCGGAGGTGATCACATCCAGGCACATCATCCCTGCTGGGGCAATCCCCAGGCACGAATCAGGCCATTGCGCTTCTTCCACTGAAACCAGGATGATCTGTTCGGTGGAGACTTTCAACTCTTTTGCCAACGAAGTCCGCATGGCTTCGATTGCCTTGGGCGCTGCATCGCTTCCTGAAACTGCATTTCCGCTTGAATCCGAGGCGGGTTCCAAGGCCTTGTCGGCAGGTGCAGCGAGGAGCGGCTCGGCAGTAGCGGTGGGAGCCACTGGCGTGGCGCTGGGCGCTGGCTGGGTGGCTAACGCGGGGGCGCAGCCGGATAGGACCATAACCCCAAGCATTATCATAACGGTGAGTAATATGTTTTTACGTGACACTGAAAGTCTCCTTCTTTCGCAAGCATGTGAATGACCTGATCCGGCGGATCTGAAAATTCTGGTTTCACACTTTTCAGTATATAGACGCTGGCGATGGCATGCAAGTTCCCGCTGTGTTGCCCGATCCGGTTTAAATAAAGAGTAACTGACTTATTTTCGCAGGGTTCAAGTCACTTTATTATAGTACAAAGTCAATCCAATATTTGGATAGCCTCGCTGGGAGTAAAGCCGATGCGGATCGGATTGCCTTCGGCTGGCAGGTTGGCGTGAGGGGGAAGTTCAAAGAGCAGCTCTGTTTCACCGAAGCGGATCACAGCCCGGCAGGTTAGCCCTCGGAAAGTGCAGGTTTTTAGATTCCCTTGCAACTCGAACAGGCCTGGCTGGTTGACCCGAATTGCATCGGGGCGCAGTAAGATGGTGATATTCCCTTGCGCCGGCCGCGGCAGGGGGATTTTCCCGATGGCGGTATCGGCATAAGGGCCATCTGGGGTTTGATGGGCGATTCCTGGCAAGATATTGTTCAACCCCAAAAAACGGGCCGTAAAGACACTGGCCGGGTGGTGGAAAATTTCCTGGGGCGAACCTGCCTGTTCGATCTGCCCGGCATTCATGATGACGATCCGATCTGCCAGGGTAAAGGCTTCTTCGTGATCGTGGGTGACGTACAAGGCAGTCTGGCGCGTAAGACGTAGAACAGAGCGGAGATCATTTGCCAGGCGCTCGCGCAGGTTGCGATCCAGCGAGCCGAGCGGCTCATCGAGCATTAAGAAGCCTGGCTCGGGCGCCAGCGATCTTGCCAGCGCCACCCGCTGGCTTTCTCCGCCAGAAAGAGCGTGGATGTCTCTTTTTTCGAAACCTGTCAATCCCACCAGGTCCAGCACGTGGTGGACGCGTTCTCGAACTGCCTGCGTGGGCATCTGTTTCATCCGTAACCCGAAGGCCACATTGTCAAAGACATTCATGTGCGGAAAAAGCGCAAAATCCTGGAACATCAAGCCGAAACCACGCTGGTGGGGAGCAACCCCTTGCAGAGATTGGCCTGCCCAAGAAATATGACCCTGGTCGGGCGTTTCGAGGCCGGCGATCACATTGAGCAGGGTGGATTTACCACAGCCAGACGGCCCCAACAAGGCCACAATCTCATTCGGCTCGATCTCAAAGGATACATTCTTCAGGATCATCTTATCCTGGTAAGATTTACAAACGTCGCGGATTTGCAACCCTTCCATACTTAAAAATCTCCGATCTCAGCGATGCGCATGTTTTCGATCAGCAACATACCTGCCGCGCAAACGATCATCAGGATGGTGCTTAAGGCCAGGGCCTGGCCATAATTCAATGCACCCGGCTGTGATAGAAAGCGGTAGATTGCTACCGGGATGGTAGGGTATTCGGGGCGCGCAATGAGGGCGGTGGCGCCGAATTCACCCAGAGAGATGGTGAAGGCAAAAGTGGCAGACACGAACAGGGCGCGCCCGATGAGCGGCAGGTCGACGTGCCGTACTACCTGAAATGGGTTCGCGCCCAACATGCCGGCGGCCTGGCGCAGGCGCGGCCGGATGCTGGCTAATGCCGGCGCCAGGCTGCGAATGACAAAAGGCAGTGCTACCAGGGTGTGGGCGAGAGGAATTAAAAGCGGCGAGGCGCGCAGATCGAGCGGCGGCGTATCAAGCGCCAGGATGAATCCCAGGCCCAGGGTGACGGCGGAGGTGCCCAGGGGCAGCATCAGCAGCGGGTCTAGCAGGCGGTTCAGGCCGGTGCTATCCTGGCGAGAGAGTGCCAGGGCCGCCGGCAGTCCCATCAGCAGCGAAAAAGCAACAGTTGCGGCTGCATAGGCCAGCGACAGCCCAATTGCCCTGGTGGGTGGGGCGTAAAACATCGAGCCTCGCCGGTTGAGGCTCAGCTCGCGATAAAAGTCGAGGGTGAACCCGGGCGAGTCAACAGTGCGCCGGCCACGCTCCGGTTCCAGGCGCATCACAGAACGCGTTGCCAGCGCCAACAGCGGCACAGTCAGGAAGATCACCAACCATGCGATCAGGCCGTAAGCCGGCAGGTGACTGCGCCGGCGCTGCAGCGGACGCTGCACAAAGCTTTGCGGGCGAAGCGAAACCGGCCTGGAAACGCGAGCCGACAAGCGGCTGTAGGTCCAGGTCAAGACCAGGGTAAGCAAGAGCTGCAGGATAGAGAGCGAGGCGGCGACCGGCAAATTGAACAGGCTGATCGTTTGATAGTAGATCTCAACCTCCAGCGTAGCAAAGCGCGGCCCGCCCAGGATGAGGATCACTCCAAAAGAGGTGAAGTCGAAGATAAAAACTAACACGGTCGCGGCGGTGATCACAGGCGCCAGCAAGGGGATGGTCACCTGGCGCCAGATTTGCCAGCGGTTGGCGCCTAACAGGCGGGCAGCTTGCTCCAGGCGAGGATCGAGGTGTGACCAGAAGTCGCCCACCATGCGCAGAACGATGGTGGTGTTGTAGAAAACATGGGCAATCAGGATGGCCCACAGAGTGCCGGTGAATTGGATGGGAGGCGCGGACAGATCGAAAAGAGCCATCAACCCCAGGTTGATCCAGCCGCGGCTGCCCAGCAGGGCATTGAAAGCGGCTGCCACAACCAGGGTGGGCATGACAAAAGGGATGCTGGTCAGCGCTTTGAGCAGCGCTTTGCCTCGGAAATGGTAGCGCGCCAGCAAATAGGCTCCAGGGATGCCAAGAACCAGGGTGAGCAAGGTGGACAGAGCGGCCTGCGCCACGGTAAAACCCACTACCTGCAAGGTGCCAGGCGAAGTCAAGGTCTGCCACAGAGTCGCCAGCCAACTCCCTTGGGAACGAGCAAAGCTGAAGGCCAGGATGGCGCCTAGCGGATAAAAGAAGAATATCCCTAAAAAGCTAAGCGGGAGCGCCCAAAGCGCCAAAGCAAGCAGGAATTTGCGCATGGTCATCGTAGAACGGTGTTCACCCAGGCTTGCAGCCAGGCTTCCCGTTTGGCGGCGATGTCTGCAGAGCTGACATAAGCAGGCTCTTGGGGCTGGGTGAGGTATTTGACAAATGTTTCATCCAATACGGCTTGGGGGTTCACCGGGAAAACGTACATTTGCAGGGGCATATCTTCCTGAAAGGTGCGTGAGAGCATGAAGTCGATCCATTTTTCTGCCTGCTCCCGGTGGGCGGCGCCCTTGAGAATGCCAACAAACTCCACCTGGCGGAAACAGGCGCCCGCACCGGCAACGATGCCGGTGGGCGGCTCATCCATGGGCTGCTCGGCGTAGATCACTTCAAAAGGCGGGCTGGAACTGTACGATAGAACGATGGGGCGATCACCCCCGGCGCGGGTGAACTCACCATAGTAAGCGCTTTCCCAATCGTTGGTAACCCGCAGATCATTGGCAACCAGGCCTTGCCAAAAGTTCAGATAACCGTCTTCGCCAAAGTGGCCAATAGTAGCCAGCAGGAAACCAAGCCCAGGCGAAGATTTCGTGGGATCTTCCACCACCAGCAAGCCTTTGTACTCTGGCTTGAGCAGGTCTTCCAGGGTCTGTGGCGGGGATAACTGATGCTCTTCAAAATAAGCTTTATCATAGTTCAGGCAGATATCACCGTAATCGATGGGGATGGCTCTGTTTTGGGGATCGAGTTTGAACTCGGCAGGAATACCTGCCAGGGCAGGAGCATGGTAAGCCTCAAAAATGCCTTCATCCAGGGCACGGCTCAGGAAGGTGTTGTCAATGCCGTAGAATACATCTGCCAGCGGCTTGCCTTTTGCCAGGATGGCGCTGTTCAGGGCGGCGCCGGTATCTCCGAGGGCAATGAACTGCACTTTGATCTGGTATTCGTTTTCAAAAGCCGCGATCACTTCTTCTGAGACGGCAAACGAATCGTGGGTCATGACGGTTAAAGCAGCCGCCTTGCCCGGCGTGGCTGGGCCGGCGGGGACGGAAGTTGCTGTTGCTATTTCAAGCGGCGAGGAGGTGGCCGGCGGTGTAACTGGTGCCTGGCAAGCTGTTAATATGAACAAGCAGAAAGTGATGAGTAAAATGTGCTTTATCATGGTTCATTCCTTTCGGTTGAGTTCGTGTGATGGATCAGGGTACAAATGAGCAAGCCCTTTTCCAGGGTGATGTAGGCTTGCTCTGCCAGGAGGACGTTGCTCACGCCGCGGCTGGCGCCGAAATAAAGCGTTTCTTGCCTGAGAGGATATTCCAGCCCTTGGGTGGTAATGTCGCACGCATCGCCCCCTACCGGGATCAGAGAGACGGTATCTCCTGGCTGCCCATTCAATGCAAGAGAGCGTTCCGGGCTGACCAGGCAGATTTCCTGGTTATCATCGATCAGCCGGATGGAAGCTTTTGAGAATGCCGGTGCAGCGGGCAGCAACAGGTTGGTGAGGGTCTGATCCCAGCGATCGCCCAATGCGCCAAAAACCAGTATCTCGCCAGATGGCAAGCCGGCAGCAAATTGCAAAGCCAATTCCAGGTCGGTAAAATCTTTGCGGGAAGAGTAACGGATGACCTGGGAGCCTTGTTCTGCCAGCCGGTTCACGGCATCGCTGGCAAGCGAATCCAGGTCGCCAATGATATAGTCGGGCTTCAGGTCCAATTGCTGGCAGTGATGGGCGCCCCCATCTGCGGCAATGATCGTATCTCCCGGTTGAAGATAGGAACGAACCCCCTCGGGGCGTTTCAATGTACCATTGGCAAAAATGATGCTGCGCATAAAAACTCCTCCGTTGCCGGAGGAGAAATGATGGCTTGCAACGCTATCCCTCCGCCGGCATTATCCGGATCAGGTTCGCGGGTCGAGGGCATGCGGCCCTCCTCTCAGCCTGGCAAACCAGGCTCCCCGTGCATTTGTTTATGAGAGCGCCGATTCGGTCTAATGAAAGGCTTTCTTTAGCCGGAACAGGTGCTGTTTATTCGTAGTGCAGTATAAAGGCAGCGGGAACGATCTGTCAAGAGATTGTGCAGGATTGTGCTTGTTTCTATGAAAGAAGCCCCATTCTATACAACATTGTAAGGTTATCAGGGCTTTGCAAGCAGGAATGAGCGAATCAATATTTGACGCTAAACTTGCTTGCATGTATAATTTCATCATTCAATCGGGTAATCATAAGGAATTACTGAGGCCAGTATGGCATTAAAAGGTAATCTGCGCGATTTTACAATATCTCAATTGCTCAACTTGATAAACGTCGCTCAGAAAACCGGCACGCTGATCGTGGAAGGAGCAGCCGAGCGAGTGTACGTTTCGTTTCGGGAGGGTAAGGTTGCCTATGCCCGTACCGGTGTAGACGATAGCAACCTGGCTGCAGTTTTGTACAGAGCCAACAAATTGACGGCTGCACAGTACAAAGCCATCCAACAACGCGCCGGCAGCATCAGTGACAAAGAGTTGGGCTTACTATTGATCAACGCCAGTTATATCAGTCAGCAAGATATTTTAGCAAGTCTCCAGACGCATTTTGTCAATATTGTGAATAAGCTGTTTTCGTGGGTAGAGGGCTTGTTCCGTTTTGAGAATGGCTTGCTCCCGCCGGATGATAAGATCACTGTGCGGGTGAACCTGGAGAACATTATTATTGATGGCACTCGCCGGTCGAAAGAACTGGAACAACTGAAAGATGAGCTTCCCAGCCTGGATGTGGCGCTGAAGTTCACCGAACGGCCGGGAACAAATATCAAGAATGTGAATCTAAGCGTGGACGAATGGAAGGTTGTCTCTTATATCAACCCGAAGAATACTATTCGTCAAATTGCTGCTGCCACGAAGAAGAACGATCTTGAAATCCGGAAGATCATTTACAGCCTGTTACAAGCGGGACTGGTTGAACTGATCCGTGCCGAGGGCGCACCGGCGCCTCAAGGTCCTGGCAGGTTGCCATCGCAGCCTGTGGACAAAGATGAGCAGAAGTCCTTAATCAACCGGCTTATCAGCAGAATTCGCTCTATATAGGGATATGATCTTATGCAAACTGTAAAAATGGTAGTCACAGGCCCTTTCAACGCTGGTAAAACAGAATTTATTCAATCTGTCAGTGAAATTGATGTGGTGTCCACTGAACGAAAGATATCCTCTGATGCGGAAAGGGTGAAAAGCACGACCACCGTTGCTATGGATTTCGGTCGCATTACCGTCGATGATAATCTGGTACTGTACTTGTTTGGCACTCCGGGCCAGCGTCGATTTGACTTTATGTGGGAGATTCTGTCTGAAGGAATGCTGGGTTTTATCGTGATGGTAGATAGCACTCGGCCTGAAACCTTCAGGGAGGGGCGGAACATATTGGAAACCTTCCGAGCCTATGCCCCCACTCCTTATGTGGTTGCGGCGAACAAACAAGACAAGGATGATGCCTGGGATATCGATGATATGCGCATCGCTTTGCGCCTGGATCCGAAAGTGAAGTTGTTGCCCTGCGTGGCAACCAGTAAGGAGACCGTCAAAACGGTTTTGTTAGAGTTGTTGTACAGCATCCTGGAAGAGATGGAAACAAAGTGATCACCCAGGCTTCTTATCGCAGTT
>CAZVRZ010000008.1:20981-51523 GCA_964629965.1 uncultured Anaerolineaceae bacterium | reverse complement strand
ATTACGAGGTTTATGGGCGCGGCCGCCCGGTTATCTTGCTGCATGGCTGGTTGGGTTCTTGGGGTCTCTGGCAAGAAACCATGGGTTACCTGGGCAAGTATTACCGCACATATGCCATGGATTTCTGGGGTTTTGGGGAATCTGGCAAGAAGCGAGATTCTTATGCGGTGCAAGACTTTATCAGCCTGGTGGATCAATTCATGGAAAAGCTGGGTATTGCTTCTGCTCCGCTGGTTGGGCACAGCATGGGCGGCACTGTCAGCTTGTCGGTGGCCATGCAGTACCCCACGCGAGTGCGCAAGGTGGTGGTAGTAGGTTCTCCGATTGCAGGATCTTCGCTTCATCTGCTGTTGAAGTTATGTGGGCGAAAATTTTTTGCTTCTGTTATCTATAGAAATATCTGGCTCTTTACCACATATTTTCGGATCATGGCACCTTTTTATTCCAGAGATCCCAATTGGTCTAAAATGATGGACCGCGATATTTCTAAAACGACCCTCGAGTCGTTCTTGTACAGCATTGCTTCTTTGCGGCAAACAGATTTGCGACCCCGGTTGGGAGACGTCTCGGTGCCGGTCATGGGTATGTATGGCGACAAGGATATCGTTGTGCACCCGGAGCAATGGAAACCGATCCAGGCAGGGATCCCAGGGGCACGCATTGAAAGATTCAAAAACGCAGGGCATTTTGTGATGCTGGACGAACCCCAACGATTTATGGAAATTCTGAAAGATTTTTTGGATGATGATGGCAGCAGTGGAAAATCTAGCCCTGAAGTGACCGTATTATCATGACAGATCAAACATTGCCTGGCTTCTATCTCCCCAATAAATTGGGTCGAATTATTTTGCTTTCGCTTGAGGAAGTATTGGGCCGCAAGGGAGTCAATGCTATTTTAAACCAGGCGGGTTTATACCATCTGATCTTAACCTATCCTGAAGACAACCTGGATGCGGGGTTTCCTTTCGAGACGCTCAGCCAATTGATGCTTGCCCTGGAGCATATCTATGGCGTCCGGGCCGGACGGGGAGTTGCTTTGCGATCGGGGCGGGCGGCTTTTCAATATGGCTTGCGCGAACTGGGCCCTGGCCTGGGGCTGACGGATATGAACTTCCGCTTGCTGCCTCTGGAAAATAAGATGGCGGCGGGGGCTGAGATCTTTGCGAATGTATTCAATCGCTATTCAGACCAGCGCATAAGAATTGAGATGACAGATGATAAAATTTTGTGGCATATTGATCGCTGCCCCTTGTGTTGGCAGCGTGAGGCAGATGTGCCGGTCTGTCACATGAGCGTGGGGCTTCTTCAGGAAGCTCTCTTTTGGGTAAGCAATGGAAAATATTATAGTGTGGAAGAAACCGCCTGCGTTGCTAAAGGCGATGCGGCTTGCACCATTGAGATCGAGAAGCAGTATTTAGAGTAAAGAATGGTATATTCTCAGGTTGCCGCGAGAAAGATATGCTGAAGATCATTCTTCAAGATCCAAAGTTCTTAGTCCCTTTCAATGAGCGGGCGCGTGATTTGCGTATTATGAACAAACCTTTATGGTTGATGCAGCGGGATGTTTTAACGCCGTTCACGCACCGCGAAATGGAGCTTCCTTATGGAGCCTCTCTTCCACCCACCAGGGAAGAATGCTTCGTTTACCGCGATAACCTGTTTTTTGACACGGAATTTGTTCAGGAATTTTTGAGCCAGGCCAGGCAGCGAAAGAAAGCTTGCCGGGTTGCCATGTCGCCAGACCAGTCCTCTTTTCGCGAGCATGCGCTGCCACTCTCTACATCTTATACTCGCAGCGGCGATGTTTATTTGCTGGATATGTGGTATTACCCGCACGGGCCTGTGGATGAAGTAGAGCCGTTGATCATTGATCTAAAAACAACCGAGGCGGGCTATTATCACGTGCCCACCTATATGGCATACGAGCAGGGTGATCTGACATTCCAGGTGCCTCTACGCAGTATCATGGCGATCGATGCCTGGGTGCATATTTTCATTGCAGATGTCGTTTACGGTATTTTTGCGCGCGCCGGTCGTTTCGAAGAGCGTTTGAATCAAGACCCTTTTTTCAAGCTAGGGGTGCTGGCAACGGCTATGTACGAGGGGAGACAGGTGCTTGATTGTTCTAAGGTGGTGCAGATTGGGCGCAATTGCACCATTGACCCGAGCGCAGTGATCCATGGTCCCACTTCGATTGGCGATAATGTTACCATTGGGGCGGGGGTTGCTATCGAGAACTGCGTGATCGGTGATAATGTCAATGTGGGCCAGGGCTGTCAATTGATGCTCTCGGTTGTGGGGGACGGCGCCTTTTTACCGTTTAGGGCCGCTTTGTTTATGACTACCTTCATGGATAACAGTATGGTGGCGCAAAACACGTGCCTGCAAATGTGTGTGGTGGGTAGAAACACTTTCATTGGCGCGGGCTCAACATTCACTGATTATAATTTGCTGCCCTCCCAGATCCGCTCCCTGGATGGAAATGGCAAATTGGGAATTGCGAACCGCCCGGTCTTGGGAGGTTGTGTTGGGCACAACTGCCGCCTGGGCGCAGGGATGATCATCTTTCCGGCGCGAACGATCGAGTCGGATGTTGTCTTGTTTGCTTCGAAGGAGCGTCGGGTTATCGAAAAAGATGTGCATTACGAAGATAGCGACCACCATCAATTAAAATTCTCAAAGCTTCATCCTCGTCTTTATCCGCGTCCGGGTGAGGTGAGTGATGACTCGTGGTGATGTGTGGACACCTTTGCCTTCATTATCCACCCCATTGATCCAAAACGAGATATCAAACGGAAGTATCCATTGTTGGGAGCCATTGCCAACGATTGGATGATCTATCATTTTGCCCCGCTTTTCCCAGCAGTGTATCTTTCTGAAGTCACCGGTATCACCAGTGTTAGCACTGGAAAAACAATCAAAGGGTGGTTGATTGCTTGCCCTTTAACGCCAAAGCATTTCATGGAGTTGCCTGAAAAGAAAGTTTATCGTAAGATTATAGAAACAGGTTGTTTAGCAGAGCAACTTGGTGCTAAAATACTAGGGTTAGGAGCATTCACATCGGTTGTTGGAGATGCTGGAGTGACTGTGGCAGACAAACTGGATATCCCAGTCACTACGGGCGATGCTTATACGATTGCGATGTCGGTGGAGTCCATAAAGCAAGCCGCCGTCATGATGGGAACATCTTTGCAGAGTTCGTGCGTTGCAATCGTAGGCGCCACGGGTGCAATCGGCAAAGTTTGCGCTCAACTGCTTGCTCCCGAGGCCGGCGAGATGATTTTGATCGCCCGCCGGATGGATGCCCTGGAGGAGCTGCGTGATGAGTTGGTTACTCAAGGCGCGGCAGGAAATATTTTGGTTAGTACGAACATGGAGGATCTTCGGAAGGCAAACTTGGTCTTGACGGTCACCAGCGCAGTTCATGCGATTATCGATCCGCAATTCATCCGGCCTGGCAGCGTGGTTTGTGATGTGGCGCGCCCTCGGAATGTGGCTGCTCAAGTGGCTTCGCAAAGGAGTGACGTTCTGGTGATCGATGGTGGTATGGTGGAAGTGCCCGGACCGGTGGATTTCCATTTTGATTTTGGCTTTCCTGCGGGAAAGGCTTATGCCTGCATGGCAGAAACCATGGCTTTAGCGCTGGAAGGACGGTTTGAGGACTATACTTTGGGAAAAGATATTAAAATAGATCAAGTAAAAGAAATTCAAGCGATTGCCAGTAAACACGGCTTTCGCTTAAGCGGTTTTCGCTCGTTTGATAAACCTGTGTCTGAAGAGCAGGTGGAACGTGTACGCCGGAATGTGAGAAATCGTTTAGGTCACTTTGTTGTCCTGGGAGGCTGATTATGGGAAAATCCAGATTATTGATTGTTGAGGATGATTCTGATATCTCGAATATGCTCCAGATATATTTTTCTGGACAGAACTACGTGGTCGATGTGGCGCCGCGTGGTTCTGTTGCGCTCGAGAAAACGCGCTCGAATCTGCCTCACCTTATTGTGTTGGATATTATGCTTCCGGATATCGATGGGTTTGAGGTCTGCCGGATTCTACGCACCAATATCCGCACCAGCCATGTGCCGATCATCTTTTTGACGCAAAAGGATGAGCGCAGTGATAAACTGGCAGGCCTGGAGTTGGGAGCAGATGATTACATCACCAAGCCTTTTGATATTGAGGAATTGAAATTGCGCGTCCAGCGGGCGATCGAGCGCGCCGAACAACAAAACCTGACGGACCCCCGCTCGGGTTTACCTTCAGGCCGCTTGATCGAAGAGCAGCTCCGCCGCATCATTCGCCAGCAAAATTGGGCGTTGATGGATATCCGCATCAATCACTTTGATGCTTTCAAAGATGTATATGGCTTTATTGCCGGGGATGATGTGCTGCGGTTCGGCGCGATGATGTTGAACGAGATTGTCGATGAGCTGGGTACCTCCAACGATTTCATTGGCCATGCCGGCGGGGATAACTTTGTTGTGATCACTTCGGAAGAAGCTGCGGATGCGATTCGCACCCGCCTGAAAGCGCGCTTCGCCGAAGAGGTTCTCACGCATTATAACTTTATGGATCGCGACCAGGGGTACGTCCTGGCCAACACCCCTGCCGGCGATAACCAGAAAGTCGCCCTGATGTCGCTTTCCGTTGGCATTGTATCGCCATCCAAGTATGATTTTGCCGATATCCGCGAAATCACTGAACTGGCGGCAGAGGCGCGCCGCAAGGATATTTAGCCTGCCTGTTTGATTAGCTTGACTGGAGCCGGTTTCGGGCGACGATGAATTCTGTAACCTTTGGTTTGTTCCTGATCATTATAGCATGTGTGGCGCTGTTCTCTATTTTCCTGGCGCTACGATTGCTTGCGCGCGCCAAAAGACCGGTCTTACCAACGATTCCTGCCCAAAGACCCGCCGAGATTACGGCCCTGAACGAAGCAGTGCTGCTCGTGGCTACCGGTGGGCGAGTTTTATATTCGAATCAAACCGCGCGCGAATGGTTTGGCTATCTGGAGGAAGAACCAAACCTGGAGCGTTTGGCTCGAAAAACCCGTCCTAGCGATCTATTCCTGGGCCTTTGTGTTTCAGAAGGCCAGGCGCGTTTTTCGTTGGATGGCCGCCTGGTTGAAGGGAATTCTTTCTTCATCTCTTACCCTGTTTCGGGCGGTAATGAAAAGATACAGTCGACCACAGCCATGTTGGTTGCCATCCGGCGGCCTCAAATCGCCTCGGTTGGGCAAGAAGGCTCGGCCGTTTCTGACCACACCTTGGATATCTTCTCCGAGTTAAGCCAGACGATTTCCAGCAACCTGGATCTGGACCGCACGCTGCAAACCATCCTGGAGAGTGTGGAGCGCCTGATCCCCTCAGATTTTGCTGAAGTTACTATTTGGGACCAGGATGGCAAAAACTTGATCCCTTACCGGTTTGTGGGGATCGAAGGAGTGGACCGGCGATTGGAAGAAGCGACGGACCGTTATGCTCCCGATCAAGGTTATACTGGCTATCTGTTATCCAATCGCAAATCATTGCTGATCGCCGATGTGGGCGCGTTCCGAGAAGCCCGGCCCGCTATTGATCGCAAGCAATATCCCTTTAATTCTTATGTGGGTATTCCATTGCTGGTAGGCGGTGAGTTGGTCGGCACACTCGAAGCGGCTTCCCTGGTAAAAAATGCCTTCCATGATGATGATCTCCAGATCTTGCGCATCCTGTCTGGCCCGGCGGCATCGTCTCTGAACAATGCCATCCTGTTCCGCGCCGAACAGAAGCGTATCTTGGAACTGTCGGGGTTGGCGGAACTGGCTCACGCGATTGGCGATTTCCGTGAGATGCAAGACCTGTTCCAGCAATTGGTAGATGGCATCTTGCCGCTGATACCTGTCAAAACCCTTGGCTTTTTGATCTACAATTCCAACCGGCATGTGTTGGAGGCTCGCCTCCCATTCCATGGCATCCCTTCGTTAGTGGAATTATATGTTGTTCCTATTCATCCGGATACTGCTGCCGAGGCCTTTTGGAATAGTCAAGAGATCATTGTTTCGGAGGATGCTCGAGAGGATGAACGCCTGGACATGATGGGCTTGAGCAATATTGCGCAAGCCGCCGGTTTCTTGAATACCGTGCTGATGCCTTTGATCAGCGGTGGGCAAAGCCTGGGATATCTGCAGGTGGCAGACAAATTGGATGGCTCGATCTTCGATAAGGATGATATGCGGTTGTTGGAGATTGTCTCGGCGCAATCCGCTGCCATCATCCAAAATGCGATGTTGGTACGGCAAAGCCAGGAAAGAGCGCAGCGTTCAGATGCTTTGCGACGGATTGCCAGCCTGGCAGGCTCGAGCGCCACCCTTGATGAGATCTTGACTTTTTCTTTGCGAGAGCTGGCCCAGTTGTTCCGAGCAGACCTGGGGGCGATCATCTTGATCGATGAAAATCTCAGCGAGTTATACCTGCACAAGGATTCTTTGTTCACGCCACACCCTGCCCAGGGACTCCAGTTGAACCGGATTTCTACGAGCGATACGCTATTCCGCGAAACGATTACAGGCAGCCGCAAGCCTCTCCTGGACCAGGATCTGGAACAAACCGCCATCCCGCCCTTTTACCAGGGGTTGGTAGACAGCCTGGCAATCAAGTCCTTCGTAGGCGCACCCTTGTTCGTGCGCAACCAGAGCCTTGGCGAGCTGGTGTTGGGCAGTGGCGCGGTGGGTCATTTCGACCGGAACGACCTGTCGCTGATCACGACCACAGCCAGCCAATTGGCCAGTGCGGTTGAAAAAGCTTCTCTTTACAACCAGACCGATGAAAGCTTGCGCAGGCGGGTGGTTCAATTGTTGGCGCTGACCAGGGTCAGCCGGGAGTTGAACACTACCCTTGACCTGCCTCGTTTGCTGAAACTGGTTTACGATGAGGCTTTGCAAACGACCGACGCAGATTGCGGCACGATCCTGTTGTTTGATCAGGATGAGCAGGGGCGGATCACTCAGAACATTTCGTTTTACCTGGGCGATCCGGTTTCCCCGAGGTTATCTGCAGTTGAAAAGGATATCTTGAACAGCGGGCAGCCATTCATTGCAGACGATATTCGCCGCCTGGATAATTTCCCCGAACCTCACGCCGGCGTGCGCGCGGCGATGATCGTCCCCATCGCTTTTCAAGACCGCATCGCGGGTTTGATCCATTTGCATTCTAAGAACCTGAACCATTTTGACAAAACCGGCTTGGAGATTGCACAGAGCCTGGCGGTGCAAGCTGCCATAGCCTTGGGCAACGCCCAGCGCTACCAGGAACAGGTGCAGCGGACCGAGCTCTTGAACCGGCGGGTTGAAACGATGACGGCCTTGTTGGAGACGACCCAGTATCTGCATACGGAGCGCCCCCTGCAAGAGACTCTGGAAACCATTGCTTATGGTATTCAGGACGCTACGCCCTTCGATATTGTTCTGATCAGCATTTATGATAAGCGCTCTGGGAATTTAGAGCGGGTATCTGGGGCGGGAATTCCTCTGGATGCCATGCAAGATCTCAAAAGCCACATCCAACCCTGGGAAAGCGTCCGGCAATTATTGCTGCCGGAATATCGCTATAATAGTTCTTATTTTATTCCGCACGAGCGTACACCTGTTTTACCGAAAGAAGTACACACGCTCCAAATCATGGATGATGAAAGCGCGGAAACCCAAAATTCGAAAGGTTTGTATTGGCATCCGAGCGATATATTGATGGTGCCATTATATGATGCCAACGAACGCCCGGTAGGATTGATCAGCGTGGATGCTCCCCGCAACCGGCTGCGCCCCGATCGTCCATCGATCGAAGCACTGGAAATCTTTTCCAGCCAGGCTGCCCTGGTGATCGAGAATTACCAAAAAGTATTCGAGTTGGATGCATTAGCAACCTCTCTACAGCAGGAGACGCAGCGTTCTCAGGCCGCTTTACAGATTGCTCAAGGCCACCTGCCGGTGCTTTTGCACAAAGACCTGGAGCAAACGGTGGCGTTGCGCCAGCTTAGCCAGCGCATGGATCGCATCCAGGCCGGGCTAGAAGTATCGGAAGCCGCCAGCCAGAATGTGGATCGTTCGGGCGTCTTGTTATCTCTTGGACAGCAATTCCTGACCAGCATGGAGATGAACACGGTTCTTATCGGAGAGATGGCGGATGGTGGGCCGCGTATATTGCATGTTCTTGGGTCCTGCCCTGCCGGAGCCAATCCCCAGGCCTTATTGGGCCAGCGCAACCCGCTGCGCAACAGCCTGCAAAATGGCGAGGCGCTGTATGTAGTCAACCTGGATGAAAACCAGGAATGGAAAGGTTCTCCGCTGCTAACTGTATTGGAAGCCAAGGCCTTTATTTGCTTACCTATTGTTACCGGGGACGACGATTGGGAGAATGGCGAGAAAGAGCGTATCGATGCGGTCTTGTTGGCGATCAGCCAATCGCCTTTGCCTCTGATAACCACGGAAGACGAACAGGTGTATATGCTCATGGTGCGCCAGGTGGCAGTCGTTTTGCAGAACCTGTACTTGCAGGAGCAAACCAACCGCCGCTTGCGCGAAATGAACTTGCTGGTTGAATTCAGTCGCCAGGTGGGTACGTTGGATATCGCCAGTATTTTGCGTACCTTGATCGATGCAACTTTGAAGGGTATCCCTTCAGCGCATGCCGGTATGGTGGCGATCTGGTCAGAAGAGCAAGGCCTACTGACGCCCAGGGCTGCCTCGGGATATATCGATAACGACAAGATCTTGCGAATACCCTACCAATCCGGTGAAGCTTTGCCTGGAATGGCTTTCAGCCAGGGCCAGGCTTTGCGGGTCAATGAAGTCGATTTTGCCCAGCACTACAATCTTTCCTCTGATAACCTGCTTCTATACCGGGATGCAACGGCAGGTCGATTACCAGTTTCCAGCCTGATCGTCCCGATCCAAACGGTTGATCAGAGATTGGGTGTGCTGGTGTTGGATAACTTCCGGGCGACGGCCGCATTCACCGAAGAGGATCAATCCCTGGTATCGGCGTTGGTGCGCCAAACTGCCCTGACGCTTGAAAACGTGCGCTTGTACCAGGCAGCCGAAGAACGCGCCGGGCAATTGCAATCTTTGACCGAATTGGCCGGGCGCATTTCATCCAGTTTGCAAGTGGATGAGTTGATCAATACCTTGCTCGATCATATTGGGGATATTGTGCCTTTCGACACGGGCACATTGTGGCTGCGCCAGGGTAATCTCATCACGGTGCGCTCGGCGCGCGGTTTTGCCGATAGCGAAGAGCGGGTTGGTCTGTCTGTCGATCTGGAAGACAGCTTGCTGCTGCGTGAAATGATCACCACCAGCCAACCGCTTTCGGTTGGCGATGTGCGCGAAGATGTCCGTTTCCCCTCGTTGTTGGAACACCAGTATCTCTCCTGGCTCGGAGCGCCGCTGCTGTCGAAGGGCGAAGTGATCGGCGTGATCGTGTTGGAGAAAATTGAGCCGCATTTTTATCGCAACGAACATGTGCAGGCGATGATCGCCCTTGCCAGCCAGGCAGCGGTTACGCTGGAGAATGCTCGCCTTTATGAAGACAGCGTACGCCGGGCGGGAGAATTGGACCAGCGTTCTCAGCGTCTCTCTCTGTTGAACCGCCTTTCGAATGCCTTGAGTGCATCATTGGACCTCAAGTCGATGGTGAAGACTACCTCGGAAGAGATGCACAAAGCTGTGCACAGCACCAGGGTATCGGTGATCACCTACGACCTGGCAGGAGCGCTGGCTCTGCAGGCTGAGGATCCGAAGCGCTCTGAAGCGCTGCCGCTGGCTATGCCTCCCAGCCCGTTGTTCGATCGCTTGCGAGAGTCTCTGGGTGTATTCTCCTCCGATGATGTGAGCAGTGAGGCGGACCTGGAATCGCTGCGAGAGTTTTTCAAGGCGCGCCGGACTGGCTCGGTGCTCATTCTACCCCTGGCAGTAAGCAATCGGATGATCGGTGTGGTGATCACGCATGCCGAAAAGGGTTACCGTTTTTCTCACGATGAAGTGGAGCTGGCTCTGACGATTTGTAACCAGGCAGCCGTGGCCATGCAAAACGCCAACCTGTTTATTGAAACCGAGCGCCTGTTTGCCGAAACACAAGAACGCACAGCCGAGTTGGCTTCTCTGTTTGATCTGAGCGTGAACCTCACCCAGGTGTTGGATGAGAGGCGTTTGTTGGATATCACCTTCGAACAAATAGACCGCCTGCTGGAGCCGGATCGATCATTGTTGGTTTTGATGGATGAGACTGGCAAGCTGGTCGCGCATACAGCGGAGAAGGGGCAGCGCCTGGAGGGTGAGCTTCTGGAAAGCGGCAGCAGCGGTTTTTGCGAACAGGTTATTCGGACCAGCAAGCCCCTATTGGCGCCAGAGACGCATGACCTGGCTGGTGAGGATGTGCGGGTAACCCCAGACGATCCTTATCACTGCTGGCTGGGCGTGCCGCTGGTGGTGCGCGGCGCTACGATGGGTGTGATCTCAATCCAGAGCCTTCTCCCCAATGCTTTTGGCGATTCCCATATGCGCCTGATCAGCCAAATTGCCAACCAGCTTTCGGTTGCCTTGAACAATGCTCAGTTGTTCGCTCAAGTACAAAGTTATGCGGCCGACCTGGAACAGCGGGTGAACGACCGGACGGAACAACTGGCGCGCGAACATAATCGGATCCAATCGCTGCATTCGATCATCGCCGAGCTGTCTGCCAGCCTGGACCTGGATATGGTTTTGAATCGTACGCTGGCAGTAATTAATGAAACGATAGGCGCCGAACACAGTGTGATCATGTTGAATCAGCCGGACAGCGCCTATATGTACTTGCGAGCCTCGTTAAGCGAATACATGGAACCCGCGCCGAAAGGCGGCTGCCAGTCTGGCCTGAAGCGCACCGAAGGCCTGGTTGGTTGGGTGATCTCAAACCGGCAGCCCGTTTTGGTTGACGATTTACTAGAGGATGAGCGCTGGCTGCGGCGTGACGATTCGCAGCAGCACCGCAGCCTGATTGCGGTTCCCCTGATCGTGAGCGAAGATATCCTGGGGGTGTTAATGCTCTATCATCGCCAGGTTGGTCATTTCTCGGAAGATCAACTTGACTTGATCCAGGCGACAGCCAAGCAGATCGCCATCACGATCAATAATGCTCAATTGTATGGATTGATCCGTGATCAGGCAGAACGCCTGGGAGATATGCTGCGTACGCAGCACGTTGAGACCAGCCGTTCACAGGCTATCTTGGAGGCCGTGGCGGATGGCGTCTTGGTCACCGATGCGCGCCGGGTGATCACTATGTTCAATGCTTCGGCGGAAAAGCTGCTGAACTTGAAGCGCGCTGATGTGGTTGGCCAATCGTTGGAGAGTTTCATTGGCTTGTTTGGCAAAGCGGCCCATTCCTGGTCTGAGACCATCCAGATCTGGTCTACCGACCCTGGCAGCTACAGCGGAGACACGTATGCCGAGCAGATCGATCTCGATGACCGGCGGGTGGTCTCGGTCCATCTTTCGCCGGTGCGTTTGCGTAACGATTTCTTGGGCACGGTTTCCATTTTCCGTGACATTACGCACATGATCGAGGTGGATCGGTTAAAGTCTGAGTTTGTTGCTACCGTTAGCCATGAGCTGCGTACACCGATGACTTCCATCAAAGGTTATGTGGAGATCATGTTGATGGGCGCGGCCGGGCAGTTGAATCCTCAACAAGCTCACTTCTTGGAAGTGGTCAAGGGAAACACGGAGCGCCTGGCAATCCTGGTGAATGATCTGCTGGACGTTTCCCGCATCGAAGCTGGCAAAGTAACCCTGTCTTTCCAGGCGGTGGATCTGATCAAGGTGGCCGATGGAGTGATCACAGCAATGACCCGGCGCATGGAAGACGAGCAGCGCCCCATGACGATCGAGCGAGCTTGGCAAAACGATTTGCCGATGATCTATGGCGACCCGGAGAGAATTCGCCAGATCATTGATAATTTGATTGAGAATGCATACCAGTACACACCGGAGAACGGCAAGATCATCATAGAGATGTTCCCGGTGGATCAGGTGGTGCAAATCAACGTCAAAGATAACGGGATAGGGATCAAACCCGAAGAACAGGGACGCGTGTTCGAACGCTTCTATCGCGGCGAAGATCCTTTGGTGTTGGCGACTTCAGGTACCGGGTTGGGATTGCCAATTGTCCAAACTTTGGTAAGCATGCACAACGGACGTATCTGGTTTGAAAGTAATGGTATTCCGGGCGAGGGGAGCATATTCTCTGTATCTTTCCCCATATATGTTCCCGGAAAAGTTGAGGAAGCTTGACCTGGCTGATGCAGGTACAGGTAGAAGGATGAGGTAAAAACCATGGCAAAAATATTGATAGCAGAAGACGAACGTGATATTCGAGATTTGATTACCTTTACCCTTCGCTTTGCGGGTCACGAGGTTGTTGCCGCTTGCAACGGCGAAGAGGCATACGAGAAGGCGAAGGTTGAGATTCCAGACCTAATCATGATGGACGTGCGTATGCCGAAGATGACCGGTTACGAGGCCTGCAAGAAGATGAAGGAAGAAGATCATATTAAAAATATCCCTGTTGTTTTCTTGTCTGCAAAAGGACAGGAGTCTGAGGTACAAACCGGTCTGGAAGCTGGTGCGGAGGAGTATATCCTGAAGCCTTTTTCTCCGGATCAACTGACAGAAAAGGTAAAAATAATATTAGCTAAAATCGGAAAGTAGCGGTCAACGGGTATGAGTGTTGTTACTCTGGATGGCGAAATCATACACTACGAAGTTTTGGGTCGCGGCCGGCCGCTGATCTTTCTGCACGGCTGGGTCGGCTCCTGGCGTTATTGGGTGCCGACCATGCAAGCCGCCTCGATTGGGTATCGCGCTTACGCGGTAGATCTGTGGGGTTTTGGCGAGTCGGCCAAGCGCCCGTCAAAATATGACTTGGATAATCAGGTAAGTTTGCTGGACAGCTTTATGGAAGCCCTGGGCATCGGCAAAATTGCTTTGATTGGACATGGACTGGGTGCGGTAGTCGCTTTGGGTTTCGCGGCGCGCTTTGGGCGTTTTGTGGATCGAATTCTGTTAACCGAAATGCCTCTTGGATCGACCAGCGTAAATCCTCGTTTACGATCGATGCCGATGGATGAAATGGCAGATTGGCTGCTGAGCCGGGTGCCGGTTACCGAAGCGGCGCGTGTCGAAGCTCCCAAGACTGATCCGCAAGCGGTCCAGGTGTCTTTTGATACCCTGCAAAATACCAATATGCTCGACATCTCCCAGGCGATCACAACACCCTGCCTGCTGGTTCATGGGCAAAATGATCCTGCGATCCAACTTCCGGTGCAGGAGGTATTATCTGCGCTGCCCGAACACATTCATTACATTATATTTGAGCAGTCTGGCCATTTCCCGATGCTGGATGAGCCTTCCAAATACAACCGCCTGTTGAGCGACTTTCTTTCCCTGGGCTCGGGTGAGAGCCCACGACAATTGCAGTTAAAAGATGAATGGAAGAGACGTGTGCGCTGAGTTTTATCAAACAGCACACCTTGACATGACCGGATGAACCGCTTATAATCACGGTCGCCTTGTTCCTCAGTAGCTCAATCGGCAGAGCGGGCGGCTGTTAACCGCTAGGTTCTAGGTTCGAGTCCTAGCTGAGGAGCCTGATACTTCACCTCAAAATCTGCTTCGGCAGATTTTTTGTTTTCTATCCTTTTCTACCGCACCCAGATTCCGGTGGGTATGGCCTGCACTGATTTGTTGGTGTTTCACTATACGGCCGGCGATTGGCAAGAGCTAACCCCCGCCACGCGTTCTTGCAGCGGCAGCCCATCCTGGGTGCGGGTGAACGGCGTCAGCTCGCTTTCGTATTTTGTCTTGAAAGCCCCGCCTGGTCCAATTGCCATCCGCCTGGCGATTTTTCACGCCCGGCAGGCGCCGGATTGGTTGGGTTGGCTGGCAGCGTGCTGGGCAGGCGCTGAACTATTTCTGAGGGGGATCGATGGCGGTAGAAGGCGTCACCTCGCCATCTTTTAACAGGAAGATTTGATCCACGTACTTATCTACCAGGGGATCGTGGGAAGACATGAGCAGGGTGATATGTTCGACCTCAACGATCTGGCGGAACAGTTTGAGGATCTCGTGGGAGGTGTTGCTGTCCAACTCGCCGGTCGGCTCATCGGCCAGGATCAAGCGGGGACGGTTGGCCAGGGCGCGGGCAATGCCCACCCGCTGCTGCTGGCCGCCGGACATTTCGTGGGGGCGATGGTGCATCCACTTTGTCAACCCCACCAGTTCGATGCAGTGCTGCGTACGCTCGCGGCGCTCTCTGCCGGAAACGCCGATCAGGCGCAGCATCAGGTCGATATTCTCGTAGGCAGACAGGGTAGGCAGCAGGCCAAAGGATTGGAAGACGAATCCCAGCTCGTGCCTGCGCCATAGGGCCAGCTCATCTTCGCCCATTTCGGCCAGGTTGCGCCCGAAGACGCTCACCACGCCGGCAGTGGGGCGGTCCAACCCGCCGATGCAGTTGAGCAGGGTGGTCTTGCCGCTGCCCGAGCGGCCTTTTAATGCCACGTAGCTTTCCGGCAGGATGCTCAGATCGACGCCGCGCAGGGCTTGCACAATGCGATCTCCGATATGGTAATCTCGCCGCACACCCTGAGTTTGGATGATGTATTCGATGGATGTATCGGTCACTGATCGTCCCTCCGGCGAGGCGGTCGCTTGCGGTTTAATATACTGCTTACCAAGCCGCGCAACCCGCGGGCCCCTGGCTGTTCGGTGGGTGAATAGGGTGTGGAAATATCGTCGGCCTGGGCCTTGGCGGTTTGCTGTGCGTCGTCGCTCTTGGCTGGGCGGATGAGAATGCCATCGGCCACGGCTTCGATATGGACGCGAGTGTGGATGTCGAACTGCTCCAAGAATTCGCGCGGCACTTGCAAGCGGCCGGCCGAATCGAGCAGCACCACTTCTTCGAAGGTGACGGGCTCGGCCGGGGTTATTCCCGGGCGAGCAAAAGCTTCATTGTCACCCGCCGTGTTCTGTGCCCCTACGGCTGCGCGCAGGGTTTCGCTGGAGGTCTTGCCGTCGCGGATGGCCACGACCCGGTCCACATGGTGGGCGATGCCCACATCATGGCTGACGATGATGGTGGTCAGGCCGTACTGCCGGTTCAGCTCGCGCAGGAGGTCGAAGATGCCGATGGCGGTGGCGGTATCCACTTCGCCGGTAGGTTCATCGGCAAGCAGCAGGCTGGGATTATTGGCCAGGGCCACGGCAATGGCGACGCGCTGCTGCTCGCCGCCGGACAGCTCCGTCAGGCGGTGATGCCGGCGGTCTCCCAAGCCAACTGCCTCCAGCAGGGCCTCGGCGTGCGGTTTCTCTTTGCTCCAGCTGCGGGCGGTGATGGTCACCGGCAGGCGCACATTTTCGAGGGCGGTCAGGTAAGGGATCAGGTTGCGAGCGCCTTGCTGCCAGACGAAACCAACCCTGGTGCGGCGGTAATTGTTGATGGCTTCGTAAGACATTTTGAGCAGATCATTGCCATCCACCCACACGCGCCCGGCTGTGGGGCGATCCAACCCACCCAGGATGCTCATCAGGGTAGATTTGCCGCTGCCGCTGGCGCCGACAATGCCCAGCATCTCGCCGCGCTTCACAGCCAGGTCGAGGCCTTGCAGGGCAACAACTTCAAGGTTGGCCACTTTGTAGATCTTGACCAGCCCATCGCAAACGATCATCACATCATCGGGTGTCATTATTCTGCCCAGGAATTGTACTCAACTCAGGAGTTGTACTCAGATCAGGTGTGACAATGGCCACCCCATAGGCGGATAAGGTAAATTCCGCTGCGTTCAAGGGCGCCGCGGCGCCAGGAACTTTGGATAGGTGGTTGAAAACAGGCCAGGGCATGCGAACGGTTTGTTCGGCAGCGGTGTGGTTGATGACAATGTACACTGGCTCGCCTGCGGTAGTGGTACGACGGGCTACTTCGATACCCTTTGGAGCGCTGATGGTGGTCACCTTGGCTGTCTTGAGCATGCGGGCCAGCAGCATTTCCTGGGCGGCTGCATCCAGGTAAGCGCCCACGTAGTAGACCAGGCCGCGCTCGTGTACATTGACGCTGATGGCAATCTGGTCATCTAGCCAACCATTCGATTTGCCGTAACGGGCGATGACTGCAACGCTCTTCTTGATGGCGGCCAGTCTCTCGGTCCACAGGCCGGATTGGCCGTTCAGCCATTTGCCGGTCACGGGTACGGGCTCCAGCAAGGCATAGTAATCTTCCACTTCAACGCCGGCCATCTCGGCCAGGCCGCCGGGCTGGCGCAGGGGCAGCAGGGCGTTATAATCATCCTTCATGCCGCAGCGCACGGTCAGTGCCAGGTGCCCGCCTTTGGAGACGTATTCTGTCAAGGCCTGGACCATGGCCTGGTTTTGCAGCAGCAGGGCAGGGGCGATCACCAGGCGGTATTTGGCGAGTGAATTGTTTGCCTGCGCCGACATCGAAATATCACGCGCTGAAATGATATCGACGGGCACGTTCATTGCCGCCAGAGGGCGATAGTAGTGCAGAAGGTGTTCCACGTAATCGAAGTCGCGGTGGTGGGGCTGCCATTGCAGCGACCACATGCTGTCGTAATCGTTGAGCACGGCCACTTCGGCTTTGACCGTGGAGCCTGCCAGCAGGGGCGATAGGGCGGTAAATTCTGCGCCAAGCTGCTGCGCTTCGGTATAAAAGAGCCGCGGCTGGCCAGATTGGTCGACCAGTGTGCCATGGTACTGTTCTTGCCCGCCCAGGGCCGAGCGCCACTGCCAATACAGGATGGCATCTGCGCCATGCGCCACCGCATGCCAGGCCATGGCGCGCCCTTCGCCCTTTTCCAACATGGTGTTGATCGGCTTCCAGTTGACGCTGCCGGGTTGGGTCTCGATGAGCCAAAAATTTTTCTGTTTGAAACCACGTACCTGGTCGTGATGCGCGCCGGAGGACAGGTAATCATGGCGCCCCTGGCCCACGTACCAGTCCCAGGAGGCAATGTCCAGGTCGGCACTCATCAAGTAGTGATCGTAGCCGTCAAACCACTTCATGAAGTTGTGGGTCATCCAGACATGCTCGGGCAGGTGGGGGTGCAGGTTGTCTATCTGCAGGCGCTGAAATTTGCGATAGCTAGCGGTGATGAAGTGTTTGAATTCGAGCATCAGGCCGGGATTGTGCAGGCCGATGGGCAGGGGGATCTGTTCCCAGGCCGAGTAGGTTTGCGACCAGTAACTTGTAGACCAGCGCTCGTTGAGGTTGTCTAGCGAGCCGTAACGCTGTTGTAAGAATCCTTGGAACAGAGACTGGCAGCGCGGGCAGTAGCAGACGCGGTTGTACTCGTTATCGAACTGCCAGCCGATGACGTGTGGGTTGGGGCCAAAGCGCTCTCCCATGGCAGAGACAATGCGCGCCGCGGCGGCATGGAACTCGGGCGAGGTGACGCAGTAATGGCAGCGGTTGCCCACCTGGGCGCGCCGCCCATGATCGTTCATCGCCAGCATATCGGGATATTGCTGCACCAACCAGGCGGGCGGGCCGGCGGTGGGCGTGCCTAGCACGGTGTCGATCCCGGCTTCGGCGAGCTGGCTGATGACGCGCGCAAGCCAATCGAAGTGGAATTCGCCCGGTGCCGGTTCCATGGTAGACCAGGCGAATTCGCCCAAGCGTGCCACGGTCAGGCCGGCTTCTTTCATCAGACGGATGTCTTCGGGCCAGCGTTCTTCGGGCCAGTGTTCAGGGTAATAAGATGCGCCCAGGTACAACGGTGGATTCGTTTTCACATTATCTGATCCTTATCAATTTTCGGCGGAGCGCCGAGGTCATGGTGAGTACTTCAGCCAACACAATAATGATCGTAAAAATGATTGCCAGGTTAATCATCGATTGGTCGGAGGTAAGCGGGATGAGCGGCGGTAAAGGCACGCCTTTTTCGCCGGTGAAACGGAAAAAAGGCACGAACAAACGGGCCGCGTACATGCCAATAAAAGCACCAGCCAAGGCGCCGAAAGCCGCCAGGAAGGTGTATTCCATCACCACCTGGGTCACGATCTGGCGATGCAGCAGGCCCACGGCGTGCAGCACCGAAAAGCGGTAGACGCGTTCTCGCAGCGAGGCATAACTGTAAAGCAGCAAACCCAAGATCGCCATGGCAGCCGAGGCCAGGAAGCCGATCGTAAGCGTGCCGAAGATGCCCACGCGTTCCATCTTGGCTCTCTCGGTATCGATCATGATGCGGGCATCCATGCCGGCGCCGGCAACCATCTCCACCGCACCCGGCAGCGCTTTGCGGATGGCTGCTTCGCTGGCATCCGGCGCAATCTTCAGCCAGATATCGTGTGTTGGAATAAAACCAAAGGCCGCAGTGAGGTGATCCAAGTTGCCGATCACGGTAAAATCCCTGTCAAAGTAGACGGTGGGGAAATAATCAAATACGCCGACTACGGTGAACAGGGAGGTTGTTTTGTATACATCGTTGGCTTCCACATCGAAGCCGACCAGGTCGCCGATCTGCAGGGCATTGTCGGCAAAGAACTGCTGCGAAACCAGGATGCCGTCCGATGTGGTGGCAAGCCGGTTCATGAGCGCGCCAAGGGACTCGCTTGCCAGGTCAGAACGCCACCATGCCACGGCCGGGAAATTGAGGCGGTCGATGGCCAGGAACTCTCCGTGGGCTTGGCTTCCGCTGGCCAGTTCAGTGCGGGCGTAATAACTGCCGACCCGGGTGGCGTCCAAGACCCCATTTATTTTGGTGAATTCTTGCGGCGGTGCCACCCAGTTGCCATCACTACTATCGGTTCCTCCGATGGTGGACACTTCGATCGGCGGCAGGGGCGTAAAATTAATGTCTGCGCCGGCGCGATAATACATGCGATCCACCAGCCATTGATCCAGGCTGGCAGCCATGGAATGGGTGTAGATGCCCAGCGATAGGGCAATGATCACCAACAGCAGCGGACTGATATATTCGTGGCTTTGCCGTCCCAACTGGCGCAAGGCCAGGTGAATGGTGAGCCAGGGGGTGCGGTTGGCGATGATATCTAGCAGGCGCATGGCAATGGCGAACAGGCGCATGGTCACCAGGGCGGCAGTGATGATGAATAGGGCGGGGATGACGATGAGCAGCGGATCCTGGTAGAGATCTTCGGGTTGGGTAGTGATCAGGCCGACCAGCGAGCCGCGCTGTTTCATCTGGAAATAGGCGTAGTAGGTGGGCAGGATCAACAGCAGATCCAGGTAGAAGCGATACCAGAATGGTCCCTGGGAGGGGCGGGCCCATTCGTGTTCCTCGGTGACGATGCTCTGGCGGTTGGCCCGGGCAATGGGCCACAACCGTGAAAAGAGAGAGATGCTTAAAGCCATCAGGGTTAGCGGCCAGCTAAAACCCTGGGTAGACACGGGCAGCGGAGAGCGGGGGGTAAAGGTCAGGAAACTGGCGGTGTAACCCATCAGGCGGGCGATGAGCATGCCAAAGCCGATACCCAGGGGGATGCCTACGATGAACAGCAGCAGCTCCTCGAGCAGCGTCAGGTTCATGATACCGGAAATGCTCATACCGCGACTGGTTAATATGGAAGTATCTTTGCGCTGCCACTGCGTAATGATCATAGAAATGAGCAGTAGGAAATACAGCAGGATGGCGTAAGCTGGCAGGTTATAACCGAGCAGGGTAATGGTGAGCAAGGCACTGCGGTCGACGAAATCTTGCAGGGGATCCAGGGGGGGCATGTTGAGGCGCACATTGGGTAAGAATTGGGAGATATTCTCTTGCGCCTGGGCAAACCCCGCCAGGTAAGCTTCGCTTTTGCTGGGGATCATTTTGTTTTCATCCAGGATGATGTACCAACTTGCCTCGCGTGATCCGGAGGAAAGCATAGGCTGGATGAACTTGATGTAATCCTGCCGGCGCACAAGGAAGGCGGTTTTGAGCTGTGCGTCGGGGTCACCGAACCAAAAAGTTTCGTCCGGGTCTTTGGCGTGCCAGATCCCAGCAATCCGGACGTCGACTGGTTCGAAGGTGGTGTTGGGACGGATCATAAACCGGTCATCCAATTGGATGCCCATCTCCTGCGCCGTTTGGTCGTGCATCCAAACATCCAACACTGCGTCTGAGGTATTGTCCTCCTCGAAAGGAGCGCCGGCGTCAATTTCCAGCTTGCCGACGACACCGGCGATATACACCACATCAACACTGCCCAGGATATCCCTATCCTGGTTGTACAGTTCCGAATCGGGCATGGGCTGCAAGAGCATCATGCCGCTGGAGACCTCAAGACCCTGGTGGCGCAGCGGCAGCCCCACGGATGAAGCCAGGATGTTGCTGACCTGGACCGACACATTTTCGGCGCTTTCCAGCGTGAGAGGGTAGCGATTTGATGGAAAAACGTATACATTGGTCGAGAACGGCGGGCGTCCGGTCACTTGACTGAATTTGGTCAGGTTCTGGATCAGGATAACCCGGTCCACTGCCTGGGAGAAAAAGGAGGCGTTGGTGACCAGGCCGACGGATAGGATGATGCCCAGCAAAGCCATGATGGCCAGGCCAAGATGGTATTGCTGGCGGCGGATGGTCAGCAAGATAAAGCCCGGCAGTTGGTAGAAAGGTCTCAAGATCGATAAGGAAGGCGCTCTTTGTTTCTGCATAATGTGCGTAATTGTATCACGGCTGAGTTGAGTAGTACGATCAGGTCTCAGACCTGCCCCAATACTGAGTTGAGTACAACTGAGTTGAGTACAACCGAGTTGTACTCAACTCAAGCGGCATCAATCACTGAGCGGGTTTAAGAGTAAAGCCATAGCGATAAATACCGGGAAATATCAAGAATTCTTTGTGCACTTGTGCCATCCAACCGTCATCGCCTCCCACGCCCATGTGACGGGCATCCAGGTGCAGGATGGTCTCAGGGCGGGGGTGCAATTTGTTGAGATGCCTGGCGTCGGCCAGGTCGTGGATCGAGTAGTGCAGGGCGTCGAAGTGCAGCGTATCCAGGCCCACGACCATCAATCCAGCCCCGCTGGCATCGGTCAGCGACAGCCAACGCACGTCTTCCTTGCCGCCGCATTCGCTGGGGTAGACATAGGGCGTGAACTGTTCGGCAACCGTGCTGTGGTACAGGCCGACGGCAGCGCCATGCTTGCGATCGACATAGTTTTCATGCGGCCCGCGCCCATACCAGGACAGGTTTTCAAATCCTGCCGGGACGATCAGTTCCATGCCGATGCGCGGCAGGAACGGCATGTTCTCATCGACCGCAACCTGGTTGTCAACGGCAATCTCGCCGCTGCCGTACACGCGGTAAATCACCTGGCTGGTGATGCCATAGGGCGCCTCAGTTGAGTACAACTGGGCTGCGCATAGTCGTGAGATGGTGGTGATTTGGAGCGCGCCGGCGGCCTGATCCGCAGGGCACGATGGCGCTTGCGGTACAACCCACTGCGGCAGTACACACCACTGCTGCAGCGTTCGTTCCAGCCTATCCAACCCGGCTGCACGCCACAGGTGGATCGGCGCAGGCTGGTTGCCCATCAGCAGGTCGATATCGGTGGGCGCCCGGTAGTAGTTCTCGCGTGGGCCGGCTACCAGCAATTTTTTTCCATTGGCGATGTAAGAAGCGATCAAGCCTGTCCCTTTGTCGAAGATCACCTGGAAGCCGGAGCCGGAAACGGTCATCTGCTGGGCATCTTCCTCCACGGTAACCGGCGCCGGAGCAGGGGCGTTGGAAGCCGGGCTCGCAAAATTCTGCGGCTCTACGGGTGTGGAAAGGGGCAGGCGGAACTGTTCCCAGGCCACCTGGTGCCCCCTGGCTGCCCAGGGTGTATCTGCTGCCAGGACGAACTGCACCTGGAGATAGTATTCGGCGCCTGGCAGGATGGTCTCTGGCGTTCGGAAGGGTACCAACAACTGGCCCCTTTCTCCGGCGGCAATATCCAACGGAGGCAGCACACCCGATTGAACGACTTGCCCATCCTGGCTGAGCTCCCAGCAGATTTCCAGGTGGCTGAGGCTGAGGGTGTGGTATTTGTTCCAGATGATGAGGTGGCCAGTCAGGGGATCGTTGACCAGGGGCTGCGGGCCAAAACGGAAGAGCGGGGAGACACCAATGCCCACCGGCGCCTGTACTTTTTTTACCTCGAATGCGCCTGGGTGCGGCGCCAGGTCTGGCCCGACGATGCCGTTGCAGCACATCTGGGGATCTTCGTGGGGTTGTTGGTAATTGAAATTGCCGCCCCAATGTTCTTTGCTTTCAAAATCACCGCCGTAGGCCCAATACCGGCCATGTTCGTTCGTTGCCAGCAGGGCTTTATCGTTCCAATCCCAAATGCAGCCCCCCTGGAAGCGCGGAAAGGCATCTACCATATCCCAAAACTTGAAGAAATTTCCGCTGCTGTTGCCTTTGGCGTAGGCGTATTCGCACATGATGATCGGCCGTTTCTCCGTGGCATCGGCCAGCAACTGTTTCATCATATCCAGGTTGGGGTACATCACCGAGACCACATCGCTCACCTCAGGCCCAGGGAAGCTGCTTTCATAGTGCAGCAGGCGGGTGGGATCGCAAGCCCGGATCCAGGCTGCCATGGCGTGATGGTGCGGGCCAACGCCCGACTCGTTGCCCAGCGACCAGAACAAAATGCTGGGGTGATTCTTGTCGCGCAGCACCATGCGGGTGGCGCGCTCCATGTATGCATGCAGCCAGAGCGGGTCGTTGCTCAGCTCGTCCCACACACCGTGGGTCTCGATATTGGCTTCGTCGATCAGGTAGATGCCGTATTCGTCGCACAAATCGTACCAGAAGGGATGGTTGGGGTAATGACTGGTGCGCACGGCGTTGAAATTGAGCTGCTTCATCAGCACGATCTCGGCGCGCATATCTTCTTCGGTGAGCGCCCGCCCGCGCTCGGGGTGATGCTCGTGGCGATCGACGCCGCGCAGCACCAGGCGCTTGCCGTTGAGCAGGATGATGCCGTTCTCGATCTCTACCTGGCGGAAACCCACCCGGCAGCTTTCAAAGTCGATGGCTGTGCCCTGGGGATCTTTCATTGTGAACACAAGGTAATAAAGATAAGGCGTCTCGGCGCTCCACTTGTGGGGGTGGGCAACCGGGGCGGAGAGAAAAGCCCAGCCTGTCTTGAGCCCCATATTATAGAGCTTGCGATCGTTGAAGGCGGCGCTGAGCGGTTTGGCGAAAACGGGTGTTCCCTGCGCATCGTAGAGCATGGCTTCAACCGTATATCCCACGGACTGCATGACAGAGCACTGAACTTCGATCTGAAGAACTGCATCCGGGCCGTTTACTTCCAAAGGAGTGCGGACGACGTAATCTTGCAGGCTGACGGGGGGCTTTTTGTATAGATGCACGTCGCGCTGAATGCCGCTCAACAGCCACATGTCCTGGTCTTCCAGGTAGGTTCCGTCGCAATAGCGCATAACCTGCACCGCAAGCGTGTTCTGCCCGGCGCGCAGGTAAGGCGAAATCTCAAACTCGGCAGGTAAGCGGCTGTCCTGGCTGTAACCCACTTCGAGGCCGTTTACCCACAGGTAGAAGGCAGAATCTACCGATTCAAATACCAGGTAGATCTGGCTGCCCAGCCAGGTTGGATCGAGTTCGAAGGTGCGGCGATAGCAGCCGGTGGGGTTTTCGGCGGGCAGGTAGGCTCTGCCGTCTGCCATGTGTGGGTCGGGAGGAAAGGGGTAGTTTACGTTGGTGTAGATCGGTATATCGCGCACAGGAAAGGCGGAGTCCAGGTCTTGCAACTGCCAGTTACCCGGCACGGGAATGTCCACCCAGGCGGAATCGTCAAAGTTTTCGGCTTGAAAATCGGCTGGAACTTCTTCAGGACGCGGCACGAGGTGAAATTTCCACGAGCCGTTCAGGCAGCGCACGTTGGGAGACTCTTGTAGTTTAGAACCCGGTGCGGTAGGATGGCGCAGCGTTGTTCGAACGCCGGCCAGGGCCTGCTCTGCATTCGAATAAGCGCCAAGGGGCGCGTGCCCGGGCCGTTTGTTCCGTCCGGTGACCAGGGGGGTTTCCCAATCTCTTATGATCTCAGGTGACATGGTGCAAATCTCTCTTTCTGTGGGAGGTGCCACAAGATGTTACGGCGGAGTTGGGTGCAACTCGACTATTTTGTACAGGTTCCCGAGCGCAGGCTGGTAACGAAAACTGCTTTCCAGGCCGGGGTATTTGCGCTCAACATACACCGGACGGCCCTCTTGCAGGTAACTGCTCAGTTGATCGACGAGGGTGGAGGCCACTTTGCCATTGTTGCCGGCCGGCATGGCCTCGAAGAAGAGCATGTTGGTCAGGCCTCGCTCCACGTGAGCAAGGTAGGCGGTGGAATACAGGGCGCGCCAATCCATGACGAACACGGCGTTATCCGGTACGCCCGTCAGGTACATCTGGGCCACGTAGCGGGGTTCGGCCAGGTTCTGGACCGGAAAGACATAATCTTCCTCGACAAAACCGGCGACCCCGCTGCGCAGCGCCTGCCAGCGCGCCGAGGCGCTGGGCTGCAAGACCAGCGTGACGAAAAATAGCACCGGCAGCACATAGATCAGCCGGGCTGCCCGGCCTGGCATGCTCTGCAAGAGGCGGTGGATCCAATCCAAAGCAGCGCCTATCCCGACGCCGGCGGCGACTGCCAGGGGAATGTATAACGAAAGGTAAAAGACATACTTGTCGGATACCTGGTAGTTCATAATGAACAAGAACGCGAAGAGGAAGTAAGCACAATAGAAAATACCTTCTGGACGGCGGGTGAGCAGCATAATCACCAACCCAGCCAGGGCAAACAGGATCAGCGGGGGGCTGAATTCGAGCTTTGCCAGCCGTTCGAAGAAGTGAACTGCTTCATTAAAGAACGAAAACTTCCCGCCAGGGAACAGAGCGCCTCCCCATTGCGCGCTGAACACCGTCATTTTCAGGCGTTCGAGCGGTGATGAAAAATCTTCGGCGGGCAAATCCCAAAAGACCCGCGAAGGCTGCAGGGTGGTGTTGATAAAACTGGCCGGTGAGTTGATCTGGTCAAAGATGAAGAAGGCTGCCAGGAAGATTGCCAGGCCGGTGAAGGCGCCCGCGCCGCCGGCGGATAAGGAGCGGATCCATTCGGAGCGGGAGGCGTTCTGGCGGCGCAATTGCCAGAGCACGAAGGCGGCAGCGGGCAGGGCGATCAGCCAGACCGAGGCGTGGACGCCAAAGCCGAACCCGGCCAGCAGAGCGGCTGCCAGCAGAGAAGCGTTGTGTTTCTTATGATCTGCATGCCAGTGGAACAGCAGCAGCAGGATCACTGTCAGGAACGCCATGGCAGGCGTGTACACCTCGGCGATGACGGCTTGCGACCAAAAGGTGTATGAAACTCCCAATGAAAGACTGCCCAAGGCGGCCCCGAGCCGGCTGCGGGTGAAATGGAGTGCCAGCAAGTAAACCCCGCCCACGCTAACCGCTGCACAGATGGCCGACAGCAGGCTGATGCGCCAGGCAAGGTTGTTGACCGGCAGGTACCCCACCAATCGCCCTAGGAGCAGGTAGGTGGGGTAGCCGGTGGAATGGGTGATGCCCAGCGTGTAGGCCAGGCATTGAAATTCGGCGCTATCGCCGTAGAGGATGTCCGGAGCGAGCGTGCGGACATAGGCAGCCAGCGCAAGGATGGCAATGACCAGGGCAACTGAGTTGGGTACAACTCTTGCTGAGTTGGGTACAACTCTTGCTGAGTTCGCTACAACCCCTCGTGGTTTCACAGGAGCCGCAAGATTTTGCGGCTCTACAGGGGACGTAGGCATATTCGATACTGCATCTCTTCTGCTTTGAGGCAGTATTTTTCCAGGCGCCCGGGGCCGCAGGAGGCGCTGCCCAGGCCCGACTGCCCATAATCCAATTGCAGGATCACTTCCTGGCGGCGGATCAGTTCGTGGGGGTGGCGGGCGGCCTCCAAATCCTCGGGGGTATAGTGGTGAGCGCTCACCTCCAGCAGCCGGTCGGCGCTGGCATGCAGGCCAATGCCGGCTGCATTGGTCAAGGTGACCCAGCGCACATCGGTCTTGTTGCCGTTTTCTTGTGGAACAACGTAGGGCACAAACTGTTCATCCACGGTACCCTGGTATATGTCCACTTGGGCGCCCTCTTTGCGGTCCACGTGGGTTTCGTGCGGGCCTTTCCCATACCAGGTCATTTGTTCATACCCACCTGGCAGGCGTATTTGGAGTCCAAAGCGAGGCAGGAAGGGCAATCCTTCTCCTGGCAGCACATGAACATTCACCAGCACTTCGCCGCTGCTGTAGATTTTATAAACATATTCGCAGTCGAAACGCGCCGGTGTTTTGGGCGCCGCTTTATAATCCCACTTTTTGGCGGCTGCCATCCTGACGAGCTTTTCGGGCAGTGGCAGCTGCTTATTAAGGTAAAGGCCGTATATGTTGACGACCAGTTCGTGGATGCGGTTGGACTGCGCCGCCAGGCGCACCAGGCCGCTGATCTTTGACTCGACCGTATCACCCGGGAGAACTTCATACGGTGCAGAGATCTCCAAACAAAGAGCTTTGAGCAAATTCTCGTTCAGGTAAAGGTTCAGGTCTTTCTCGATTTGGGCGAGTTCGTTCTGGGTCAGCTCCGGCTCTGGCAGCACCGCGCCTGGACGAAGTTCTACCACAGAATTTACCTTGATCTGCAGGCCCTGTGGTTTGAGCTGCTCTACCTGCACGGGCTGGGTGAGGTGTTCTTCGAGCTGATCGTAGCCCACCTCTCGCCAGCGAATGGCGGCGCGCTCATCGCCCCAGTTGTTCAGGTCATTTTCGGTGGGTGCGCGCCAGAAGTTGATCTTCGGCCCGCGCTGGATCAATTCGTGTCCCTGATAGCACAACGAGGCCAGGGTGCCGGCTTGCTTGTCGAAGACGAGCGAAAAACTGTCCGTGCTATGTGCGTTCACCCGATCAGCAGTTTCCTCCCACTTCAGGGCAGGCAGCAGATCATATCGCACCGCGGGATCGGCGATATAGGATACCTGGTCTTGTGAAATTTGGAACTGTTCCCAAGCCACCTCGTGGCCGGCTTCGGCCCAGGGGGTTTTTTCGGCCAGGGTGAAGCTCAATACCAGCCAATACTCAACGCCGGGTTTCAATTCTGGTTTTTCGAAGGGTATGGTAACCGTCCTGTGACCACCAGGCGGAATGTACTGCCTGGGTAAATGCCCGCTTTGCAGCACGTGGGCGCTTTGCTCTCTGGAACTGGCAACTGCGGTCAGCTTCCAACTCAGGTTGAGGTGGCCCAGGTCAGAGAAGAAATAGCGGTTGGAAATGGTCACCTTGCCTGCCAAGAGGTCAACCGCCTCCACCTTCACGGGTTGGTAAACTTTCTTGACCTCCCAGATGGCCGGATGGGGCGACCGGTCGGGAAATACAATGCCGTTGCAGCAAAAGCTGTAACTGCTGGGTACATCGCCAAAATCGCCTCCGTAGGCGTACCAGGTCAGCGCTGAAGAACCCTGGCTGTTGTCGACTGTCTTTTGCTGGATGCCCTGGTCGACCCAATCCCAAATAAACCCGCCTCGCAAGCGAGGGTGAGCTTCGATCACATCCCAGTATTCTTTCAGGTTACCGGGGCTGTTGCCCATGGCGTGAGCATATTCGCACAGGATGAACGGGCGCGTCTCGCCGGGTTCCTGGCCGGCCTGGGCCAAAGCGTCCAACTTAAGATACATGGCGCTGAGAATATCCAGGTAAGGGGCATTTCCGCCGGCATCGTAGAATACGGGCCGGGTGGGATCGTGCTGGTGGATCCAGTCTGCCATGGCGTGGTGGTTGGAGCCGCGCCCCGATTCGTTGCCGAGCGACCAGATGATGATCGAGGGGTGGTTCTTGTCGCGCTCGACCATGCGGCTGGCGCGCTCCACAAAGGCCTGCTTCCATTCTGGGTTGACAGCCAGCTTATCCCACACACCGTGCGACTCCACGTTGGCTTCATCGATCAGGTACAGGCCATATTCATCGCACAGATCATACCAGCGCGGGTCGTCCGGGTAATGGCTGGTACGCACTGCGTTGATATTGTATTTTTTCATCAACAAGATATCTTCAATCATCGACTCAACAGTAACGGCGTGGCCTCGCAGCGGATCGTGCTCGTGACGATTGACCCCGCGGAAATAGATGGGGGCGCCGTTGACCAGCACCTTGCCATCCTTGATCTCCACAGAGCGAAAACCCACCTGGCAGCGCACAACTTCCAGCAGGTTTTCCCCGCCGGTAGCATTGGGCGCCTGAGTTGGGTACAACTCTTTGAGCTGGATCAGCAGGTGGTACAGGTTGGGGTGCTCATCCGACCATTTACGTGGGTTGGTCACCTTGCCCGATAACTCCAAGACGGTTTCACCACCGGCTTCGACCTGCACCTGGGCTGTGGCTTCCCAACCTACTGGCTGCGAAGACATATCGTATAAGCAGGCTTCCAGGCGGCAGCCGTCAACGGCAGCCGCAGAGTAATTCTTAACGTGCACGCGCACTTTGAGCGTGGCATCGCGGTATTGAGCATCCAGCTCTGGGCGGGCCCAAACGTCACGGATGTGTACGGCGGGAGCGTCGGGGCCGCTTCCTGAAGCGTATAGATATACATCGCGATAAATACCGCTCAAGAACCACATATCCTGGTCTTCCAGGAAAGAGCCATCTGACCAACGGTAGACGCGCACTGCCAGCAGATTTTCGCCGGGATGGATATAAGGGGTAAGATCGAATTCGGCAGGCAGGCGGCTGTCCTGGCTGTAACCAACTTGCACGCCATTCACCCACAGGTAGAAAGCCGAATCCACTCCATCGAAGACAATGAATACCTGCCGGCCCTGCCAGCTTGCAGGGATGTTAAAAGTGGTGCGATATGAGCCGATTTCGTTGGTGTTTTCCTGCACGCGGGGAGGGTCGCTTTTGTCAAAGGCGTAATTGTCTGCCAGGTAACGCGGCATGCCATAGCCCAGCATCTGCCAGTTGCTGGGCACGGGGATGAAGTCCCATCCGCAGTCGTAATCGGGCAGGTAGAAATGCTCCAGCACCTGAGTTGGGTACAACTCTTGCTCAGTTGAGTCCAATCCAGATGGATTGGGGGCGAAATGGAATTGCCAGTCACCGTTCAGCAATTGGAAATAGGGCGAGGCTTCTCTTTTTCCTGCCAGGGCCGTAGGCAGGTCGGCATACGGCAGCAAGGTGGCATGAGCAGGCTGCTTATTACGGCCAACAATATGTTGATTTTCCCAATCGTGGGGTTGTGAGGTCATATTATTATCCATTCAGAAGTTTTCCGTTGGGTGGAAGAGCACGCCGTTCAGGGAAAGTTCCCGAGCGCGATGGCACTTGACGTAATGGGCAGGGGAAACTTCCTCGAAGGGTGGCTCTTCGCGCGAGCAGATATCTTGGGCGTAGGTGCAGCGCGGGTGAAAGTAGCAGCCGGAGGGCGGGTTCGCCGGGTTGGCAACCTCGCCGGTCAGCAGGACGCGCTTGTCTCGCGGGCGCGGGTCTGGCAGCGGGATGGCTGACATGAGCGCTTCGGTATAGGGGTGCTTGGGATTGGCGAAGAGATCGGCGGTAGAGGCCAGTTCAACGATCTTGCCTACATACATAACCGCCACCCGGTCGCTGATATGGGCCACCACGCTGAGATCGTGGGCCACGAACAGGTAGGTCAGCCCCATCCTTTCCTGCAATTCCTTGAGAAGATTCAGTATCTGGGCCTGCACCGACACATCCAATGCCGAAACGGGCTCATCGCACACCACGAACTTGGGGTAGGGTGCCAGGGAGCGTGCCAGGCCGATGCGCTGGCGCTGCCCGCCGCTGAAAGCATGCGGGTAACGCCGCATGTATTCGGGCCGCAGGCCCACCAGGGTCAGCATCTCTGCCACCCGGTCGTCAAGCTCATCCTTTTTCACGATTCCCATGGCGCGCAGAGGCGCTCCCACGATCTCTTGCAAGGTCATCCGAGGGTTGAGGGAGGCGTATGGGTCTTGAAAGATCATACGGACGCTGCGGCGTACGACCCGGATCTGGTCCTTATCTAATTGAGCGATATCGATGCGCCCCAAAGTTGGATCCCGATACCACACCTCGCCGCTGGAAGGATCAATGGCGCGCAGAACGCAGCGCCCGGTGGTGGTCTTGCCACAGCCGCTTTCACCCACCAGCCCCAGAGTCTCTCCTTGATTGACGTAGAAATCAACATCATCGACAGCTTTGACGTTTCCAACGATCCGTTTGAAAAAACCGCGTCGAATGGGAAAATATTTTTTTAGCGCATTGACTTGTAACAATGCTTCTGTTTGGCTTTCTTGATCAGACATAACGATATCCTCGTTTGGGTCCAGGGTTGGTCACAACTGAGTTGAGTGTAACTCTTTGCGGTTCTACGGGGCCACGTGATGTTTTGGCTCTACTTCCGAATAAAGGTGGCAGCGGACGAGATGGTTGGGTTTTGCCATCAGGCCGGCCGGTTCTACCTGATCGCATAGATCGGCGATCATCTCGGGGCAGCG
>CAZVRZ010000008.1:15968-20971 GCA_964629965.1 uncultured Anaerolineaceae bacterium | reverse complement strand
TGTAGGGATCTGGAACCATGCCTTTGATCGTCTGCAAGCGCCGGCTGCGGTTGGCGTGGGTGATGGTCTCGTTCAACTGGGGAATGGAGGCCAGCAGCGCACGGGTGTAGGGATGCAGCGGGTTGAGGAAGATCGATTTCACATCGGTTTGCTCAACCACCTTGCCCATGTACATCACGGCCACTTCGTCGGCCATCTCAGCGATCACTCCCAGGTTGTGGGTGATATACATGATCGACATGCCCAGGTCATTTTGGAGCGTGCGCATCAGGTCCAGGATTTGGGCTTCGGTGGTTACATCCAGGGCTGTGGTGGGCTCATCGGCGATCAACAGATTGGGATGGCAGCTGAGGGCCATGGCGATCACGGCGCGCTGCCGCATGCCACCGCTTAGCTGGAAGGGATAATCGTCGATGACTTTTTCTGGCCTGGACATCTTGGCTTGTGCCAGCATGTCGATCGCCCGCGTGCGCGCCTCGGCTTTGCTTACTTTTTGATGCAAGATGATCACTTCCGTGATCTGCTGGCCAATGGTGCGGATGGGGCTCATGGCGGTCATGGGCTCTTGGAAAACCATCGAGATCTGGTTGCCACGGATGTGGCGGATCTCGCTGCCCTTGGGGTCGAGCGTGTGGATCTGGATCTCCTCGATCGATTCGGAGTTGCCATCGTGGGAAGCCGGGCGGTAATACAAGATCTCTCCCGACACAATGCGACCCGGGCTGGGAACCAGCCGCAATAACGAAAGAGAGGTGATACTCTTGCCGCAGCCGCTTTCTCCCACCACGCCCAATGTCTTGCGCCGCCGCACGGTCAGGTCCGCGCCATCCACGGCGTGCACCACACCCTCAGCCAGGTAGAAATAGGTGTGGAGATCTTTGATTTTGACAAGCACATCATTTTCTGGCATAAAATCCTCTTGAGCCGCAAGATGTTGCGGCTCTACGTAACGTAGGGGTCGGCTGCATCTCGCAGGCCGTCACCCAGGAAATTGAACATCAGCACGGCTATGATCACGAAGGCGCAGGGCCAAAGCAGCCAGGGGGTCTGGGCAATGGCTTTGATCTCTTGCGTGTCGTGCAGCATCACACCCCAGCTAACGGTTGGTTCGTGCAGCCCAATTCCCAGGAAACTGAGCGAGGTTTCACCCAGGATCATGCCGGGAATCCATAAGGTTAGCTGCACGATGATATAGCTGGCAAACCCGGGCAGCATGTAGCGGGTGATGATCGTCCATTCGTTTTCATCATCCAATTTGGCTGCCATGATGTAATCTTCTTCACGCAGGCTGAGCATTTTGCCGCGCACCGTGCGTGCCAGTCCGGTCCAACCGAGGATCGAGAGGATGATGGTCACAAAGAAATAGGTGCGCATTTGCGGCCAATTCTGCGGTAAAGCTGCGGCCAGCGACATCCACAAGGGGATGGTGGGAAGCGAGACCAGCACATCGATGATGCGCATGATGATCTCGTCACTCAAACCGCCAAAGTAGCCCGAGATGCCGCCCAACAGCAGGCCCAGGACAAACGAAATAAAGACGCCGATCAATCCGACGGACAGCGAGATGCGCCCGCCATAAATCACCCGGCTGAACACGTCTCGTCCGATGAGGTCTGTGCCCAGGATGAAGAGGGGCGCATCTTCAGTTCCCGTGCCAAAGAGGTGCAGGTTGGTGGTGAACAGCCCCCAGAACTTATATTCATCGCCGCGTATAAATAACTTGATGGGATAGACGGCATCGGAATTTTCGGTGAATACCGGACGCATGGTCACCGGGTCACGTTTGCGTTCCAGGCCGTAAACGAACGGTCCACGAAACTTGCCTTGCGAGTCGAACAGGTGCACATTGGAGGGAGACTTGGTGACAAAGTTCTTAAAGCGGTGCAGAGGCGCATGAGGAGACACAAACTCGGCAAAGAGGGCGCACAAGTAAAAGAGCACCAGCACCACCGTGGCGAAATTCGCCAGTTTATGGCGCCGGAACTTCCACCACACCAACTGCCACTGCCCGGCCCGGTAGAACTCTTCCCCTTTTGTCTTTTTCCGGTTTTTCTTCCAAAATTGCCATGAATTCTTGGAGGTGTTTACGGCCTCGCTCATACTCCCTCCAAACTTCCAAAGCGCACCCGGGGATCGGCTGCGGCTAAGGCAATGTCCGAGATCAGGCTGCCAACCGTAGTCAGCACGCCAGCGATAAAGATGTAGGCCCCGGCGGTATACATATCTTGTTGAAGTAAGGAGCGCCACAGAACGGGGCCGGCAGTAGGCAGGTTGAGCACTACCTCGACCACCATGCCTCCGGAGAAGAACCATACCAACAGCCATCCAATGGTGCTGATGAGCGGGTTGATGGCAATTGGCACGGGATAGCGCAATAAAATATCCAACTCCGAGAGCCCTTTCGAGCGGGCCACAGTCACGTAGGGCTTGCGCAGTTCATCCAACATGGTGGCGCGCAGGGTGCGGATGATATTGGCCGTGCCACCGATGGCCAGGATAACTACCGGCAGCCACAGGTGCTGCAAGAAATCGACGAACTTGGCCCAACTCCAGGACTGTGTCAGGAAGTCTGGCGAGTTCAGGCCCCCCACACTGACGCCGAATCGAGTAAAGGAGTAGTACATGAGCACCAGTGCCAGTAAGAAGCCCGGGGTGGCCAATCCGATAAAGCCAAAGAAGGTAAAGAGGTAATCGGCGATGGAGTACTGTTTCACCGCCACGTAAATACCGATGGGGATGGCTAATCCCCAGCTAACGATGAAGCTCAGGAGAGCAATGCCAAAGGTAGCGCCCATCCTGGACATCAGGATCTCGTTCACCGGTTTGGCAAATTGGAAGGAGTAACCAAAATCCAGCTTGGTGACGATATTCCAAATCCATTTGAAGTATTGTACGTAGAGGGGCTTATCGAGGCCATACATCTTCGTATACTGAGCCACCGTTTGCTCGTTCACCTCTGCTCCGGTAGCTCTCAGGTTGTTCAGATACTCGGTGAGATAGTCACCTGGCGGAAGTTGGATAATGATGAACGCCAGGATGGAGATAAGAAATATCTGCGGAAGCATCCGCAGTATACGTTTGAGAATATATCCCAGCATCAGCTTGCCTCCTGTGCTACAAAAATGTTGTGGCTTACCATGAGCCACAAGATGTGTGAGCCGCATCCGGTACAAAGTACCGGCGATGTTGCAGCTCTGCGGGGGCAGCCGCCATTGTTGTGGCGTTACAATCAACTACCGGATGCTGGCTAACCAGCATCCGGTAGTTGTTATTTAGGGGTTAGGCCCGAACGCCGCCTTCATAGAAGTAGGCTTCGGGATGATAGGTTGATTGACCGTAGGTGTCCCAGCCGATGGGAGACTTGGGCCGCGGCAGGTTGCGCAGGTTCTTATTGAACAGCAGCGGAGCCGGGCACTCCAGCATCAAGCCGATTGACAGAGGTTTGTCGGCCAGGTAATCGAAGATCTTCTGACCAGCAGCAACGCGCTCGTCCTCGCTGACTACTGCAGTCATCTCATCGAAGTAACCGTAAAGGGCCTTGATCTCGTCGGGCGGCTGGATCAGGTCTGCAGCGGTGCGATCGGCTGCCAGGAACCAGTTCGTCCAGGCAGCGCAGGCGCCACCCTGCTGCGGGTCACGCGTGGGGATGTACCACTGCGGTTCGGTGTGCAGCAGCAGATCCGTGCAGCGGTCGGCGTGCCAGATGCCGCAGTGGGTCAACGAGCCATTCATGCGCTCGCCATACAATGACTCTGTCATCTCTTTGGCAGAGGCATCAATGCCGATCTCGCGCCAGAAGGTGACCACCATTTCGCAGATCTTGCTGATGGAGGGGCCAACGCGGGCGCCGGCGTGCTCGATCATGTATGTGAGTACCGTACCATCTGAGCGCAAACGCATGCCGTTGGCATCCTTCTTGTCCAGGCCCATTTCGTCCAGCAGTTGGTTGGCCAGGTCGGGGTCATACTGCGCCCAGGCTTCACCATATTTCGGTTTGTAGTACTTGGAGGAGGGCATGGGAGCAAGCTGTCCCATGCGGGCCAGGCCGTAGAACAGGCTTTCATTAATCTCGCTGCGGTCGATGGCCACGGAGAGCGCCCGGACAAAGTTCGGGTGGTTGACGATCTCGGTCAGCACGGGATCTTCCTTGAGGTAGTGCTGCGGGAACAGAACAGCGCGGTCGCCCATGCAGGAGAGCATATCGGCCACCTTGTAGTTGCTCTTGGCTTCGTTTTCCTTGTAGAGTGGATAGTTGGCGATGGTGACATCGTGCATACCGACGATATCTAACTGGCCTTGGATCGACATGAGTTGGGTGTTTTCGGTGGTGGAAGAGTAATCGTATCGCAGGGTATCGATGTAAGGTAGCTGATTGCCGGCCACATCTACTTTGTAGTAATACGGGTTGCGCTCCAAGATATACAGGCCTTCGGAGGGTCGTTCCACGATCATCCAGGGCGACAGGATCGGGTATTAATCTTCGAGGATCCAGTCGTCGCCGCGCCATACGCCGCATCCCCACTGGCTGAGACGTGCCCAGGCCAGTGCAGACCAGGACTCAAGACCCAGCTCGACGGCTTTCTTGTCCAGCTCGGCCTGGTCGGTGTACTTGGGCAGGAATTGCTTCATGTAATGGGATGGGGTGATCAGGCTGGCCCAGTTGTTGGGTTCCATGCGGGTGACCTGAGCGGGGAAGTTGCCGTACGGCCCGGCAAAGGTGATCTTGAAGGTGTACTCGTCGATCACTTCCAGCTTCATGTTGTCGCCGCCAAAACGGAACTGCCAGGGCGCACTGCCATTTAGTTCGGTGTTGAACCAGAAATCTTCAACGAAGAAGCGCACATCCTCGGACGTGACTGGCTCGCCATCCGACCACTTCATGCCCTTGCGCATCTTGATCGTCCAGACCTTGCCGTCTGGCGAGATTTCCCAGCTCTCAAAGATGTTGGGGACGATGACTCCGTTGTCGATGTCTGAGTAGGTCAGGCAGCGTTCGTTGACGA
>CAZVRZ010000008.1:0-15958 GCA_964629965.1 uncultured Anaerolineaceae bacterium | reverse complement strand
GACCACTTCATGCCCTTGCGCATGGAGAAGACATATTCCTTGCCGTCAGGGGTGACTTCCCAACCTTCGAAAATGTTGCCGACGATGGTGCGCAGATCGATATCGGAGTAGTGGAGCAAGCGCTCGGCATTCAAATCGTAGTTGCTGGTCATCCACACCGTATCGAAGTGCATCATGCGAATTTCGCCGCCGTACACGCCGATGGCATCGCGCCCGCCGACCACGACGGGGTTTTCAGGGAGACGCTCATCGATGGGGGGCAGTTCACCGGCGGTTACTTTGGCCTGGAAGAAAGGCGGTTCTTCCTTGCCCTTGGGCACCTCGATGGTTACCTGTACTTCCTTTTCAACCTCAACGATCTTGGTGGCTTCAACGATCTTTTCCTTTTCAACTTCCACCTCAACAGTCTGGATCTCCTTGATGATCTGCGGGGTGGGGGTTGTCGTGACGCCGCAAGCTGAGGCTACGACGCCTAAAACAGCGGTAGCCGATACTTTTAGAAAGTCACGACGCTTAATTTCTCTTTTTTCCATTGGTTCCTCCTATTACTCCTTTAGGGATTGTGAAAAAAATTTGACATTTGCGGCTCAGATCGCCGCTTCGGCAAAGGTCGCCGTTACAAAAGAATGAAAGGGCGCTTGAGTTGGGTACAACTCGGTTGAGTACAACTCGGTTGGGTACAACTCGGTTGGGTACAACTCGGTTGGGTACAACTGCGGCCCACATCGCCGCTGCCACAATATGTTGTGCCAATCTTACTTTATCATTACCTGGGCTGCAAAACATCCATTTTTAGGACAGATTCTTGAATTTTTAGGACAGGTCTGTGAGTTGGGTACAACTCTTGCTGAGTTGAGTACAACTGCGGCCCAGAACGCTTGAGTTGAGTACAACTGCGGCCCCAGAACGCTTGAGTTGAGTACAACTCTTTCGGCAATCGATCGGGTTACGATGTTTCGCCACCGGCAAGTTCTCCAAACGCAATGCGCATAATGTTCTCGCCGTGCTGGATATCCATCTGCTCGCAAGGGTAATCCGTCTGCGTATAGGGGTTGGCGTAATGTTTGAAGCCAGCAAGTGGCTGCTCTTGCCCATTGCGCAAGAAGGAACCTTGCCACCCAAAGGAAAGCTTCTCGCCACGGATTGTTGTGCAGCTTACACCCTGGTTATCGAAGGTGATGGGCTGCGCCAGCACTTTTTCCTGGAAGGCGCTGAAACTACCATCCTGGGCGGCGCTTCCCAACTGGCACAACCAGATGGGATTTTTTCCAGTAGAGCGCAGTTCTCGGAAAGCGTAGTCCCCCTGGCGGATCATCTGGAAGCCCTGAGAGGCCATCAAGGCCAGGTAGCCGTCGCCTTTGCGGGCAAAAGCCCAGCGGTCGCGCAGTACATATTCATCGAAGGCGTGAGTGGGGAAGTAGGCGTGGGTGAATCCCATCCAATCATCGGCGGGTAGTTGATAGATGGCGAGCAGGGTATCTTTCCACTGCGCTACGCGTGGCAGGATGGCATTGCCGGCCCAATAGTTTGGCCGGCGGGCGTCCTCTGCGCTCGAACAGGCAGGATGGGTGACAAATACCGCCGCGGCTGCTCCCAAGGTGGCCTGCCAGATGTGTTCCTGGCAGCCCTTTTCGCCGGGATGGTAATCTTGCGCCGAGCACAGCATGCCGTCTGGGGTTTTGTAAGTAACCTTGTTTACCTTGTTGTGTGCAGCGCCGTGACATTCTTGATCCCACATTTCATCAGTGGCATTAAGCTGTGCGGCGGCGATATCTGTGATGATCGAGGGAAGTTCGTATTTTTCCATGCAGGCCAGGCTCACCGGCCCAGCGATGTGGTGATTTAAGATACCGGCTCCCCACATCAACCGGGTAATGCCAGACGTAGGCTCTAATAAACCTCCTTTCACGATAGAAGCGCCGGCGCGGCCGTGGGTCGAGCCAAACACTCCTTGAAATGAATTTACCGCTATGGTAAATAACAACTTATCCATGATAACGGCGGCCATATCCCAGATGACATCGTTCTCGGACAGGTCAACCAGGTAAGAAAGAGCCGTCAGATACTCGGCAAAAGAGGCGGGCGAGTCCCAATCCGAGAATCCCGTGGCGCCGCACTGCTGCAGCCATGCCAGTGCCAGGCGCTCGCCGTGCTCGCGGTGCCAAAGGCCGCTCTTTCCGCTGCGAGGAAAAGTTTGCTCGGGGTAGCGCTGGCCGGCCAGGATCTCGACCGTATAGAAGAGAATATCTTCTGCTCCGGTTTCTTGCGCTGCCGGATCTGGCACACCTGCGCTATCGGCCACCGCAGGGAAGTGCAGCACGGCTTGTTCCAGGGGTTGGGCCAGGTCCTTAGGGAACTGTTCGTGGTTGCCATAGCGATACAACATTCCCAGGATTCCCAGGATATCCAGCAAATGAGCATCCTGCGCAGCTTGCAGGATGGGTTTGGTTTGAACGGCCGTCCACTGGCCAAGCGCCATGTGGGCAATGGCGGCAAACAAGCCTTCATAGTTACGAGAAGCAGTGGTCAGGGCTTCTGTGCGCCGTTGCGCATAGCTGTCGTAGGGCAGGGCCGAATATGTGCTTCTGCCCATGCTCCACAGGTGTTTCTCGCTGGTGATGCGCATATTGTGCTCGTAGTATTCCCAGGCCATTGGCATGATCAAGATGCGATAGGGGCCGGCAGGGATCTGGTAAGGGTAGCTGAGAAACAATTGGTCGCCGGGCGTGCCATCTACGGTGGCCTCCGCATAGATCTTGCCGGTAGGTGTCATGAGACGCACCACGCCCGAAACGGCCTGTTCCAGGTTCTCGGGCCATTTCAAACGGATCTGATCACCGGCCTCGAATACATCCTGGTGAATATACGCTGCGGCGGCCATTTGCTCGATCTTATTGCGGCGGTCAACGGCTTCGATCAGAGTGGGGATGGTCACGCTGATCGACTGCTTGGGCGCCTTACTCCCCGTAGGCCGCTCGCCTGCGGCGGTGGTCTGTACCGCAAGAGCCATGGCATGGGGTACGGCCATATCTGCATCGCCGCGGTGGTCTGTACCGCTGCGGTGGTCTGTACCGCCGCGGTGGTCTGTACCGCAGGTGCCCTTGGTATCAAACCGCACCAAAATCTTGTTGACGCCCTTTTTCAGTTGAACGCTGGCGGTGGAGGCGGCGGTCTGTTCCTGGAAGCCAACAGGCTCCCCGTTTAACCATACATCTGCAGTACAGGTCACCGCCGCCGAGCCATCAACGAACAGGCTTAGCAGTGCCGGCTGGTCGGTTTTGCTGACAAGCTGCGTGTAGGCCCACGAACGCAAATAGGCGCGGGTTGTTAAAATTCTGGAATGATCCACCAGGTGATCTTCCCGGCAGGCGTAATAATTCCACGAACCGGCATAATTTCCCACTCGAAAAGTACCTTTATCTAACGGCCCGCGTTCGACGGGGGTTTGGGTGATGCCGGATTTTGTGTCGCGGTGGTATTCTTCGGTAGGGATGATCTGCGGGCCGGCTACCAGCCAATTGTTGACGAAACCGTGCTCAAGATTGTAGTGTACGGGACGAGAACGCATGAGTTTGAATTTCTCCTATGTCGATGAGGGTATCTTTTTTTTATTATAAGCAATGATGAGTGCCATGCCGATGCCCAACTCAGCCGCCATGATCAGCCAGCGCATCCAATTGCTGCCGCCACCCTGCAGCCAGAACAGGACCAGGTCGGCAAGGAAGACGCATAGCAACATCAGCCCGGTATATTTGGCAAACAGCTTTAGCAGGTTATCCTTTTTTACGCCGCTCCGGTACCGTTCCTCGGCAACCACTGTGAAGATCAGCCAGCCCAGGCCGAGCAAGATCAACAGGACTTTATCGAGAAAATCCACGGTGTGAGAATAAGCCAGGTCGCCTCTCTCATAAAATAAAGAAAATATGCCCAGGTAAGCCGTCCGGCACAGATAGACCAGCCACAAAGCCAGGACGATGTCGACCACCCACAAGCAGTAAGCAGCCAGGTATTTAATGATCTTTTTCATCTTTTTCCGTTGTTGTGATATTGGTAGGCGCTGCGCTGGGTACAGCGGGTTCAGCGTCTGCGGTAGAGCCTAAGACCGCGGCCAGGGCGATGCAAAAATCTGCGTACAGGATCGGCAGGCGCAGGTATATATTGGCCCCCTCTGCCAGGCCGCGCACCTGATCGTCCAACCAGGAGCAGACGATGATGGGAGTCCGTCCAACCTGTGGATCGGCTTTGAGCGTCTGCAGGGTTTGCCAGCCGATCGTTTCCGGCTGCTCCACCTCCAGGATGATGACAGCCGGCTGCTTGCTCTTGGCCAGTGCTAAGATGTCTTCGCCCAGGTTAGCGGAAACGATTGGGTGGGCGCTGGTTCTCACATATCGCTGCATCAGGTATAGAAAATGCGAATCCCGTCCCACGATCATGATCCGGTCGTTTGAACTTTTCTCCATACTAAGTACTTTACTCTGTTGGGATGCTAAAAACATCTATTTTTGGGACGAAGAACTATATTTATGGGACATGTTGCCATACAAAACATTGCCCGGAAGAACAGACGCAAAATATTGCGTCTCTACGCACTCCAAAACATTGCCCGAAAGAACAGACGCAAAATATTGCGTCTCTACGCGCTCCCGACATTGCCCGGAAGAACAGACGCAAAATATTGCGTCTCTACGTCACCGGCAGTCGCTGATGCTGTGCAGGTAAGCCCGCGGCGATACGCCCACTTCTTCGCGGAAGATGCGGTTGAAATAGGTGCTGCTGGAGAAGCCCACCTCGATGGCAATTTCTGTGATACCCTTGGCTCCAGAATCGAGCAAGGCTTTGGCCTGCCTGACCCGGTAGCGGTTGAGGTAGGTGACCAGAGTCATGCCCACTTCCTGATGGAAGATGCGAGTCAGGTGGCGCTCGCTCAGCCCCACGTGGGCCGCCACATCGCTGCGCGAGATCGGCTCGGTGTAATTCTGGTGGATATAAGCCATGGCTTTCAGAGCGATGCGCTGCGTTTCTGAGCCGGGTTTGCGCTTGCGCGCCAGGGCGTCTGCCAGGTGCTGCAGGGTTTCTTCCACGCTGAACATGCCTTTTCCCAGCACGCTGGCTACGCCGGAATTTAGCCGCGCCATATCTTCGCCGGTCAGCACCTGCCCGGTGATCACCACCACCGGGATGTTGCGCGTCAATTCTGATTTGCGCATGCCTTCCAACACATCGAAACCATCCATCTCGGGCATCATCAGGTCGAGCAAAACCAGGGCGGGGAGTTCTTCGTTGATCATTTTCAGCGCCTGGAGACCATCTTTGGCCATCAACACCCGGCGACCGGGAAGTTGGGCTTCGATGAGACGCGCATACAGCTCGCGCATGCCCGGTTCGTCGTCCACAACCAGGATTGGCTTGCCGGCTTCCGAACGGTTTGGCTCGCCCTGCACTTGTTCTCTGCCCAAAAAGCCTTTGGCAGCGAGAATCTCCGACAAGGCCGTGGAGCCGATCGGCTTGGTGAGGTAATCCATTTCTAGCAGCGAACCGTAGGCACCGCGCTGCTCCTCTTCGCCGTCAGCTTCTCGATCGCTGCGATGTTCTATATCGCCGCGATGTTCTTTATCGCCATGTTCTTCACTCTCCCGCTTTTCTGTACCGCCCGCATCCTCAGCAATGGCATAGAACAAAACCGGAATATCTTTGAGGAAAGGATTCTCTTTCATGATCTTCAGTATTTCCCAACCGCGTTCGGAGGTCAGGCTGAGATCCAGGATGACCACATCGGGTGCGGCCAACAGCAGCGAAGCCAACCAGCCGCCGGTTGCAGGGCTTACCGGTTCGGCTTCCATCAAGATCAACTCGGCTTCAAAGCCACGACGGACGAGGTCTTTTTGCAGAAAGCTGCCGGCTTTTTCATTCTTGACCAGCAGTAAAATCTTTTGCGCTGTTGACAAGGAAAGAACCTGGTTGGGCGCTTGCTGGATAGTCTCCTGCCGATTGCGGGCGCTTAGAGTCTCCGGAGGGTCCATTACCGGCAGGGTAAAATAGAACAGCGAGCCTTCGCCCTCGGCGCCAGACGAACAGGCGCCGATCTCACCGCCATGCATCTCCACTAATTTGCGGCAGATGGCCAATCCCAGGCCCAGCCCGCCATAGCCGCGGGCGGTGGTGCGTTCGGATTGGCGGAATTCTTCGAAGATAACGCTTTGTTCATTCTGGGGGATGCCCAGCCCGGTGTCTTTTACGGATACCTTGATCCTTGAGTTGTACTCAACTCCTGGGGTGAAAGGTTTTCGATCGCCCGAGAACTCCATGCTTTTCTCAACCAGGGCGGTCAAAATGACTTCGCCGTGGGTGGTGAATTTCACTGCATTGCTGACCAGGTTCAAGGTGACCTGGCGCAGGCGGGTGCGGTCACCCCAAACCCGCGGCAGCCGGGGAGCTATCTCGCATTGCCAGGCCAATCCTTTATCGTGAGCTAGCTGTTCACCGATGGCGGCGACGGTCTGTAATACCTCGGTCATATCCAGCGGTTCGCATGCCAGTTTCAACTGACCCACATCGCTGCTGGCGAGATCGAGCACATCGCGGATCAATCCATCCAGGTGTTGAGCGCTGAGGTAAATGCGCTGCAGATCCTGGCGATCTGAGTTGGGTACAACTCTTTGCGGCTCTACAACTCCGGGCGCCGCGTGAGCCGCAAGATGTTGCGGCTCTACACCCCCATGATCCAGCAGCATGTTGCTGAGGCCGGTGATCAGGTTCAATGGGGTGCGCAATTCGTGGCTGACCATGGACAGAAAGCGGCTCTTGAGACGATTGGCTTCTTCGGCCAGGCGTTTGCCTTCTTCGGCTTGCTGCCGGGCTTCCACGGCTTCGCGGTACATGCGCACGCCCCACAGGGCCGCGCCAAGCTGGCGGACGATATCGGCGCAGGGCTCCAGGTTGGTGGCATCAAAGGCAACGAAGCCGCATATCTCCCCGGTGGTGATTTTTGCGGCGGCTGCGGGAGCCATAAGTGAATTGAGTACCGCTCTTTGTGGCTCTACACCCTGGATCTTGAGGGGCAGGATGGCAAGCTGGTAGGGCTGCTCTGGTGAGTAAAGCCCTTCGGGAGGGAACTGCCGGGTGGGAAAAAGCGTTCTTTCTCCGGCGTTGGGCGAGGGCGGCCCAGGATTTCGCTGGGGCAGGGTGCACCATGCCACCGGGTCATCGCTTTCAGACAGGTAGTAACCCACCTCGGCGCGGGGGATGCCCACGGCGGGCAGGTTGCTCTCCAAGATATCAAAGATCTCGCGCTCGTCAAGCGCAGCAAAAAATTTACTAGTCAGCAGGCCGACTTGATCGGCATTGTTGGCCTGCTGGAGCAGCGTGCGGGTGGCTCGCCCACGGGCGGCCTCGCTGATGGCCACCCGCACCTGGTGCAGCATCTCTTCTTCCTGGGCGTTCGTCAAGCGCGGCGCGGCGGAGGCGGCCTTGGAAGAGAATACCGCCTGGCGGATGGCGGGGAGTTGGTTCCGTAAGATGGTGACGGCAGTTTGCCAGGCAAACAGATCGTCTCCACGGGTTGAAACCCGTTCCAGCATTTGCTTGACCACCAGGTGGAAGGAGAGTGGATCGCTGTGTTCCAGGCTGGCCATGAATGATTCCACCAGGCGCTGGCTGAGATCGGCGACTTCTGCCTGGCTCAGCCAGAGGGATTCGTTGTGCACGGCGGCAGTCATCACCAGGGTCAATTGGGCGATCAACTGCTGGCGGGTTGGGGGCGGCTGAGTTGGGTACAACTGAGTTGAGTACAACTCTTGCTGAGTTGGGTACAACTGAGTTGAGTACAACTTGAGGTGTTCGTTGGCAGGTATGCCTGGCAGGCAGCCGCAGGATTCACGGATTACCAGGCGGGTAGGGATGTGCACCAGCTCGTCGATCACCGCTTCGCCTTCGATGGCGCGCAAGAGCAGCTCGACGGCCTGGTAACCCAGGCCAAACATGGGGTAATGGACGGTGGTGAGAGAGGGAACCAGGGCGCGGGCTTCCAGGCGGTCATCGAAGCCCACCAGGGCAACATCCTGGGGCACCCCGATCCCGGCCTGGCGCAGGCCTTCCAGCACACCCATGGCGGAACGATCGTTGCTTGCCAGGACGGCAGTGAATTTCTCGCCTCGACCGATGATTTGCTGGATGGCTTGGCGCCCGCCCTCAAAATTGTGCGATCCGTAAGCGACCAGTTTTGGATTGAAAGGCAGGCTCAAGGCGTCCAGGCCGGCTTCGAAGGCGCGCAGGCGTTCGCCGCTGTCTCCATGTTCAGAATCCAGGCGGCCGGCCACAAAGGCGATCTGGCGATGACCGTGCTCTACCAGGTGCGCCAACGCCTGGCGAATGCCGCCGGCGCTGTCGGCAACCACGCCCGGCCCGGCATCCCGGTCGCCGGCATAGATGGCCGGGAAACCGGAGGCGATCAGGTCTTGGGTGTAGCGGCTGCCGGCAGCAGAGGCAAAGGGAGAGACGAAGATCAGCCCGTCCGTATTCCAGGGGCCAACCGGTGCGAAGGCAACTTCGGAGGAGAGCAGCGGCCAGGCGGGCCGGCCGGAATCGATGCCGCAAGCCATCAGCAGGTTGCAATTTCGGTCGTGGGCCGCGACTTGAATGCCGCGGAACACATTCCCCAGAAAGCTGTCTGGCGTTCCGGTATACACTTGCCAGCCGGCAAGCACTCCTATCGTTGGGCGGTTCCGTTTGTAGTAGGGCATGATCCTATTTCGACTGCGCCATTGAACACTGTGTAAAGTACGATTGTGAGCATCGCGGCAGCGCCGGTGATAGGTAGCGGTTTCGCTTTTTAAGGCTGCGGGCCTGCCCGGTGCGCTTTATTCCAAGAACTTGTGCAATGCTCCCAATGAAACCGTCTCGCTCATGCTCTCGACGAACTTGATGTTTTCTGGAACGCCGCTGGCAATGGCGTCGTGCAAGATAATGGGCGTCAGGTCAAGATCTTCTGCACCGCGATAAGCCGAGAGCACGCAATATTCGGCGCAGAAGCCGGTGACGATCACCGTGTCCACGCCGAGCTCTCGCAATTTTGCCTCCAGGGGCGTCTTGCAAAAAGAATTTCCGTAGGTCTTGTGGATGTGGATATCCGAGTCCAATATGTTCAATTGGTCGGGCAGGTCAAAGCCGGCCTCGCCCGGTTCCAGATGGCCGGCTGGGTCAATGTGTTGGACGCTGATGACGGGCAGGTGCTTCTTTCTGAACAGAGCGATGGCGATGTTGATGAACACGATGGCGCGTTCCAGCGACTGCGTCGTTACCGAGTCTTCCTGAAAGAATGCTTTTTGGACATCGATCACCAAGAGGGCTGGTTTCATAAACGACTCCTTTGTGATGAATTACATTCGGCCAATCACAATTGTACCATCAGCCAGGCCAGGCATACCTGAGAAGGATACATCTCTCCAAGCACTTCCGCACGCCTGTGCGCCACCACAGCCGGTTTGCTGCCATCCGGAACCTGTTCTCACCCGAGTATCGCCTGGTCAAAGCCGTCGACCGGGTCAGTTTCAAGATCGAGCAGGGCGAGCTGGTTGGCTACCTGGGCCCAAATGGAGCGGGAAAATCGACCACTATTAAAATGCTGACTGGATTGTTGACCCCAACGGAAGGTGAGCTCTTGGTCAATGGCTATGTGCCCTGGCGCGAGCGGGTGAAATATGTGGCTGGTATCGGAGCCGTTTTTGGGCAAAGGACCACCCTGTGGTGGGATCTACCGGTGATCGAATCATTGGAGCTGCTGCAACATATTTACCACATCCCTGCCCAGAGGTTTAAAAGCAACCTGGCTGAGTTTCGTGAACTGTTGGAGCTGGAGCCCTTCCTGGATACGCCCGTGCGTTCCCTGTCGTTGGGGCAGCGTATGCGCGCCGACCTGTGTGCGGCGCTGCTGCACGACCCGGCGCTGCTATTCCTGGATGAGCCGACGGTTGGTTTGGATGTGGTGGCAAAGGAGCGCATCCGCGCTTTTATCTTGCGCATCAACCAGGAGCGAGGCGCCACGGTCTTGCTGACCACGCACGATCTATCGGATGTGGAAAAACTTTGCGACCGGATCATGATCATCGACCATGGCAGTTTACTGTATAATGGTACTTTACAAACGCTCAACGAGCGTTTTGGCGGCAAGAGACGCCTGGTGGTCGATTTTGCCGAGGCTTATGAAGATCTAAGCGTGGAAGGAGCGGAGATATCGGAGCGCGACGGGCTGCGCGTCACTTACCAGTTCGAACGTCACTCGATCACGGCTTCGGAATTGATTGGACGCCTTTCGCGGCGTTTCCGCCTGCGCGATCTACAGGTGCGGGAGCCTGAAATCGAGGCCACTATCCGCCGGATATACGAAGATCGTTTGCTGGAAGATTAATTCCATCATAATCGCCCCGTTTAGGGTTGCAATTCCACCCGAATCAATGTAAAAATAAGGCATGTCTTCAGAGTCAAACAAATCTCTTCCCCTGCAGTATACCCTGCGGCAGCCCAAGGTGGGTATCCGCCGGCCGCCGGTGTTGTTCTTGCTGCATGGGATTGGGAGCAATGAGAAAGATTTTTCAAAGATCGCGGCCTCGTTTGACGAGCGGTTTATGATCGTCAGCGTGCGGGCGCCGTTTGCCCAGACCGCCGGAAGCTGCCTGTGGTATAACATTGAGCGGTTGGGCGGCACGTCTATGGCCAACGTAACCCAGGCCGAATTCAGCCGCACCCAACTGATCAATTTTATCCAGCAAGGTGTCAAGACTCTCAAGGTCGATTCCAGCCAGGTGTACTTGATGGGTCACAGCCAGGGCGCAGTGATGGCGTTGATGGTGCTGCTTACGCAGCCGGAATTGATCACCGGTGTGGCAGCTATCTCGGGCCAGATCTTGCCTGAGATCCGCTCGCTGATGGCGCCGCCGGAAAGACTGCGCGACAAGGCGGTGTTGTTGGTGCATGGCCTGCAAGATGCCTTCTACCCGATCTCATTGGGCCGCTCTGCCAGCGCTTTGCTTTCTACCCTGCCCATTGCCATGGAATATTATGAATATTACATGGGGCATCACATGACCCCGGAAATATTGAAGAAGGCGGCGGAATGGTTTGGCAAACGCCTGGATGATGGCGGCGTGGTGGGCGTTCCAGAAGAGCCCGTATTCTCGGTTCGCCTGGGCAGCGTCCACATAAAGGTTCGCAACCTGGAGCGTTCGATCGCCTTCTATACTCGTTATATGGCCATGCGGCTGATCGAGCGCACGGGAAAAACGTATGCCTTCTTATCGAACGATGATTCACACCATGTGCTCGTCCTACAAAACGTAGGCGTAGATGCACCCCTGGCCTTACCAGAACACACCGGCCTTTACCGCATCACTTTTGAAGTGCCCAACCTGAACGCCTTTGCCAAGGCTCTTAAGATGCTGCGCGAGAGTAACGTGGAAGTTTCTACCATCGATCACATGATCGGTTGGTCGATCCATTTTCAAGACCCGGATGGGAACGGGGTGGAGATCACCCTGGATACGCGCCACCTGCCGGGAAAGTCCGATACGTGGCAAGGCAGGGACCTGCCTCTTCAGCCGGAAAAGATCTTAGCTGCACTGGTAGACGAAGAAGATCAACCGGCGGGGTGAGCGGAGTTGTACTCAACTCAGTTGCCCACCGGGTGTAAGACCACCTGACCAGGAGAATTAAGTATGCCCACTGTTGCAAGCACGGTTTCTGTGAAATGGGTCGATGAGACCTTGTTGACGGCGATGGATTCGGGGGGAAGAGCGGTTGTGATCGGCAGCCATTCAGGTCTTGGACAGCCCTGGCGGGGCTTGAAGGCCTCCGACCTGCTGCTCATGGCGGCTGCTTCTTGCTCGACCTACGATGTGGCAACGATCCTGGCCAAACAGCGCGAGCCTTTTCAAAAACTGGATGTCGAATGCACCGGAGAACAAGAAACAGAGCCGCCGTATCGCTTTCTCAGCATTCACCTGCGGTATGTTCTCACCGGGAAAGTCAACCCCGACAAATTCGAGAAAGCGATCAATCTCTCGCAAGAAAAGTATTGTTCGGTGTTGGCCACTTTGCGGCCTTCCGTCAAGATCACCAGCGAATTTGAGATTCGGAGCGCCTAAAGCATGCAGATATTAACGGAACGTTTCGAACAGGCCCTGGTATATGCCGCTCGCCTGCACAACAAACAACTGCGCAAGGGAACGAATGTGCCTTATATCACCCACTTGTTGAGCGCGGCTGCGCTGGTTCTGGAAGACGGCGGAGACGAAGACCAGGCCATTGCCGCGCTGTTGCATGACGCGGTGGAGGATCAGGGCGGCTTACAAACCCTGGAAGAGATCAGGGTCAGGTTTGGCGAACGGGTGGCGTTGATCGTGGACGGCTGCTCTGATGCATACGGGGCGCCCAAGCCACCCTGGAAAGAACGCAAAGAAAAATATTTGGAGCGTATTCATCTGCTGCCGGAGGATGTCCACCGGGTTTCCCTGGCAGACAAGCTGCATAATGCTCGCTCTGTGCTGGCCTCGCTGGCGATCGATGGGATAAGTACTTGGGATCGCTTCCAGGGCGGGCACGATGGAACGCTCTGGTATTACCAGCAATTGGTGGCAATCTATCGGGAATTGGGAGATGGCTTCATGGTTAGAGAGTTCGAACGGGTGGTCAACGAGATCATCGCTGTTTCCCGCGAACTCGATCGGGGTGCAGAGCCATTTTGAGAGTTAATCTAAGGAGATGATCGAATATGGTAGAGTATCGCGCAACAACTCTGATTCCCCCGCTGGTGAAAAGGGCCAAAAACCTTGCTCGCCAGATGCGCTTTAAGGGAAGCTGTTCGAACGGCACGGGCAGGCTGCTGCGCCTGCTTTCCACGCAGTTTCAAAGCGGCATGATCGGCGAAATAGGCTCGGGCTGCGGCGTGGGGTCTGCCTGGGTCGTCAGCGCCCTGGCGCCGGGCACGTCTTTCATTACCGTGGAAAAAGAAGCCAGTCATTCGGCGGTGGTGGCAGCCTTATTCGAGAGTTATTCGCCGGTGCGGGCGATCAACGGGGACTGGTTTGACATTGTCAAGTTTGGCCCGTTCAATATGGTCTATATCAGCGCCCGGCGCGCGGCCCAATGTGCACCCGAAGTGCTGCTGCAATCGCTGCGCCTGGGCGGTATCCTGGTGGTGGACGGGCTGGTTCCCCTGGACCAGCTTTCGTTGGAAGCAAAGGATCACAACGACCCAATCCGTAATTTCTGGTTGAACGATCCCCGGCTTTTGGCCACGGAGATTTATGTCTCGACCAGCGAATCGGTCATCCTGGCATCGCGAGTGGAATAAAGAAGCAGAATGAGAGCATACCTCGATCTTTTGAACCACATCCTGGAGAAGGGTGTTGAGAAAGCGGATCGCACCGGCACAGGCACGAAATCAGTCTTCGGTTACCAGATGCGTTTTGACCTGGAAGAAGGTTTCCCGCTGCTCACGACCAAGAAACTTCATTTCAAATCGATTGCTTACGAACTGCTCTGGTTCCTGATGGGCGATTCGAATATCCGCTATCTTAAAGAGCACGGCGTCCGCATTTGGGATGAATGGGCGGATGAGAATGGCGAATTGGGGCCGGTGTATGGCGTGCAGTGGCGTTCCTGGCGTACGGCAGACGGCGCCAGCCTGGACCAGATGGCTCAGGTTGTCGAACAGATCCAACGCACCCCCGATTCGAGAAGATTGATCGTAACTGCCTGGAACCCGGGCGAGATCGATCGCATGGCTTTGCCTCCCTGCCATCTCTTGTTTCAATTCTATGTCGCCAACCAGCGCCTATCTTGCCAGCTTTACCAGCGGTCGGCGGATGTCTTCTTGGGGGTGCCATTCAATATCGCTTCTTATGCGCTGCTGACGATGATGGTCGCCCAGGTGTGCGGCTTGCAAGCGGGAGAATTTGTCCACACGTTGGGAGATACGCACCTTTATCTCAATCACCTGGAGCAGGCCCGGTTGCAATTGACGCGCCAGCCGTATCCCTTGCCCACTCTGAAGATCAATCCACAAGTGCGCTCTTTGTTTGCTTTTGATTATCCCGATTTCGAGCTGACCAATTACCAGGCGCATCCTAACATTAGAGCAGTGATCTCGGTATGATTGTGGCGATGATCGTGGCGATGAGCGAGAAGCGGGGCATCAGCTTTGGCGGGCGTTTGCCCTGGCGTTTGTCCACCGACCAGCGCCGTTTTAAGACCCTGACGATGGGACATCATGTCGTCATGGGGCGCAAAACCTATGAGAGCATCTGTAATACGCAGCACCGCGGCCCAATCCTGCCGGGTAGGATCATGATCGTGGTGACGCGCCAGCCTGGTTTTTCGGCGCAGGACTGCCAGGTGGCGCACTCGCTGGAGCAGGCTTATCAGATCGCCAGGGAGCAGGGCGAAACCGAGCTGTTTGTGATCGGCGGCGCAGAGATCTACAAGCAAGCCTTTTCCGATTGCAGCAAAATGTATATCACGCTGGTGCATTGTGAGGTGCAGGCAGACACGTTTTTCCCGGCTTTCCCGCTGCAAGAGTGGGTCGAAGTGCGGCGCGAGCAGTTCCCAGCCGGCGAGAAGGATGATTGCCCGACCACTTTTGTGATATTAGAGCATTCGGCTTGACAATTTGCGTGAATTCCGTATAATCCAGGAAATCATATTTACAAAGACTGTGAAGAGGACGAGTAAACGCTGAGCGGTGTTCTGCACCGCAGCCGTCAGCACAGAGAGCAAGGGTCAGGTGCAAGCCTTGCCTGAACGACAGCGTAGAATGGGCCTCAGAGTCGTAAGGTGAACCGGGGTGGCGTGCCAGCCCCAAGTAGCCCGAGCCGGAGTTGCTTCCGTTACCAGGCAAAGGATATAACCCTTTTCGGGCGTATCCTTCGAGTGAGGCTGGCTCAGAATCCCGTCGCATCACCGGCGGGATTTTTAATTACCTGGCAGCCTAACCGGGGTGGCACCACGGACACCAACGTTCGTCCCCTGCGGTACACCGCTATTGCGGTTGTATTGTGGATGGAATGAACGTTTTTTGTTTTTATGAAGTGAGGAATGATGCACGCAGATATGCCACGCAAGCGAATATTGACCGGTCACCGCCCAACCGGGCCGCGCCATATCGGGCACCTGGTAGGAACGCTGGAAACGTGGGCCCGGCTGCAGTCTTCCTACAATTGCTTCTTTTTGATCGCCGATCTGCATGTGCTGACCACTGATTTCGAGCATCCGGGGCGCATCCAGGGCAATATCCAGTCAGTTCTGGTGGACTGGTTGGCCTGCGGAATCGACCCCGAACGCTCGGTGATTGCCCTGCAATCTGCCATTCCGGAACACGCCCAGTTGGCTGTGCTATTCAGCATGCTGGTAACCGTTTCCCGGCTCAACCGGGTGCCGACCTACAAAGAGCAAATCAAAGAGCTGCATTTGCAGCCCTCTGCCGGCTTGCTCAATTACCCCGTTCTGCAGGCCGCAGATATCCTTCTATACCGGGCCGAGGCTGTGCCGGTTGGCGAGGATCAACTGCCGCATATTGAATTGACGCGCGATGTGGCCCGGCGTTTCAACCAGTTGTATGGACTCACTTTTCCGGAACCTCAAGCGATCCTTTCCATGGCGCCGCGCCTGCCGGGCATCGACAACCGTTCGATGCATACTTCCTATGGCAACAGTATTGCTTTGAAAGACACGCCGCAGGAAACTACTCGCAAGATCATGCAAATGTATACGGATCCCAGCCGTATCCATGCAACCGATCCAGGTCATATCGAAGGAAATCCGGTCTTTACTTATATGGACTTATTTTACAAAGATAAAGAGGAGGTGGATGAGATCAAGAAAAGTTATCAAGCAGGAAAAGTCGGGGATGTTGAAGTCAAGCGGAAATTGGCGGCGGCGCTGAATGAATATCTGGCGCCCATCCGCGAGC